>NZ_JACFYV010000216.1:0-11161 GCF_016759955.1 Burkholderia sp. KCJ3K979 | reverse complement strand
CAGCACGGCAACCGTGCGTTTTGTACTCAGTCACGGGCTCCAACACCCAAGCGCGGGGCAAACTGCACGGTCTCGTCTGGCTACCACCAGACTTTACCGTACTGGTCAGTACTGAACATACAAGCGCACGGCGCGCAGGATGCATCGGAAAGCCCGGTTGGCGACCTGCCACCGGGCTTTTTTCATGCGGGTCGCGCATCAGGGGGCAGCGCGACGGAATCAGCGTGACGCGAGCGGATTCTTGCGCCCCATGTCGACGACCAGCGTGCCGTCCGGCAGCATCCGCACCGAGCCCTGCGCGACCTGGCTGCGATATCCGTACAGGTCGAACCGCATCGGGCCGGCCTCGGCCGAATTCCGGATCAGCGCGCGCACGTTCAGTTCGAGCACGTTGAACATCTTCATGTCGCCGCCTTCCATCCACATGTAGCTCGGTGCGTCGATCTGCGGCCGCTTCGGTGCGGGCGCGCCTGCCGCGCGCCGGAACGTGAGCCGCAATCCGTCGGGCTCGACCGTCGCCTGGGCGAGTTTGCCGTTCAGCACGGGCGGCGGGAACACGGTGTACTGGTCGAGCACGAGCGTGTCGCCGCGCAGTTCCGCGCCGCGCCGCTGCAACGGCGTCAGCGACGCGAGCTCGATACCGAGCGAGCGCAGCAGCGTCGCCTGCGGGATGCCGAGCACCGACACCTGCGACGGCTTGAAGGCGAGGTGCCGATCATCGAGCACCGTCAGCGAGCCCTTCATGTCGGTCGGCAACCAGACGCCCGGTACGTGATTCCACAGCTTGATGCCGCCCTGGACGCGCAGGTTCTGGCCGTCCGCGCTCAATTGCAGGTCGTTCAGCGAACGCGGCGAATAGTCGAGCAGGTAGTTGTTGAAGAGCGCCGACATCGCCTTCCACGACTCGACGACCGTGCCGCCGAGAATGCGGATGTCGTACTGGTTCGGATCGTCGAGATCGACGGGTTCGCCCGGGCGCTTCGACACGAGTTCCACGTCGAGATCCTCGACGTGAAAGCCGATATCGCCGGACAGGTTGAAGTCGACGTTGCGCAGATGGATCGTCGGGTTGCGGTTCGACACGTGCCGCTCGTTGAACGGCGTCGTCGACGTGCGCCGCATCGCGACCTTCTGCATGCCGGGTCGCGCGGCGTCTGCGGCGAGCGCGTACGCTTCCCAGTGCTGGCGCACGTCGCGCAGCGCATTCTGCTGCGCGGCGAGGAAGCTGTCGTTCAGGCGCGCGGCCGCGTTGCCGAGCAGTGCGCCGCTGGCCGGGCCTGCATACGAAGGCATCCGGATCGCCATCGCGCCGCTTTCGTCGAAGTTGAAGTAGCCGGCCGACACCTGGTCGCGATAGTGATACAGGTCGAACACGAACGTCTGGCCGCGCTTCGACGCGTCGAGCGGGCCGATCAGGATGTCCGCGTTCATCGGCATCGAGCGCATGAATTTCACGTCGCCACCGCGGATATACATCGCTTGCTGCGGTGCGTTCGCGGGCATCGCGAAGCCGGCACGCGAGCCGTCGTCGAGCTTCAGGTCGAGGCCCGCCGGCGTCACGCGCACGGCGGTGATCGTGAGTTTCAGGCGCGGCGGCGGCATCAGCTTGTCGACCGCCATCACGAGATCGTCGCCGGCGAGTTGCGCGATCGGGGTCTGCACCTTCAGCAGGTCGGCCATTTTCACGTTGGCCGCGCGCATCACCGGCTGTGCGTTGAGGCCCGACACGCGCACACCGGTCGGGTGGAACACGAGCTGGCTGCCGTCGCGGATCGCGAGCGTGCCGGTCAGCGAGAACGGTACCCAGCCGTCGCGCTGCATCTCGCCTTGCAGATGGATCACGCCGTCGCCGGCCGACACCGCGAGCTTGCGCAGCGGCGCGTTGCGATAGCCGAAGATGTAGGTGTTGAAGAGGGCGGTCAGCTTCGCGTTGTCGAGCGTGACCGTGCCTTCGTGCACGTCGATCTCGAAGCTCGTCGGATCGTCGAAGACGATCGGTGCGCCGGCCTGCGTCGGCACGAGCGTGGCCGACAGCTGATGAATGAAGAAGCCGAGGTTGTTGACGATGCGGAAATCGACGTCGCGCAGGAACGTCATCGCGCCGTTCTGGCCCGAGTCGCGCAGCGTGAACGGCCGCGGCTGCGTGAGGCTGATCGATGCGAGCGACGGCACGGTGCGCGCGATCTGCTGCTCGCGCGCGAGCCGCTCGGCCTTGGTGCGCTCGATCTTCGTCGATGCGATGGACGTGTTGCTGTCGCGCTGCGCGGCCGATTCGGCGCAGCCGGCGCAGAGCAGGGCGAGCGCCAGCGCGCCGCAGCCGAACATGCGGAATGTCGTATGCGATCTTGGGGCGACCGTGCGTCGCAGGCCGGAAAACCAGTCGAAAATTGCCAAAGGCGAGCGATGGCCGCGCCGGACCGTATTCCGCATCGTCTGTCTCCATGTCTTGTCTTGATCGACGGCGGCGCGCGCCACTGCACGGCGCGAGCGTCGATGCCGTGCAGTGTGTCATAGCGTGCTAGAGCGGCGTTACCAAACAACGGGCGCCCGGACGCGATGCGCCGGCGGACTGCCGGACAATGGATTCGCGGTCGACGAGCTGCTGAATCAAACGGTCGTTTGGTTTGTCCGGGCCGTCGCCAGGCGTGTTTCGAAGCGGCCCTGAAAATCCGCGGCCGGCCTTGGCCGGCGCGGGTTTCACCGGATGCCGAAGCGCCGCGGCCCCGGGCATCGACGGATACGATCGGCGGCAGCGGCGAGGTAAGATCGGCATCAGTGGCGGATTCGACATCACAACACGGCAGCCATCACGGGGAAGCACCATGGACCTGAAGGAAGTCGACGTACTCGGTGCGGGGGTGGGCGATCACTGGTACTACGCGTCGAAGGCGAGCGCGATTCGCCGGTTCCTCGGCGCATCGGGCGCGAACCGGATACTCGACGTCGGCGCGGGCTCCGGTTTTTTCTCGAAGCATCTGCTCGAGCGCACGCAGGCGACGGAAGCATGGTGCGTCGATACGAGCTACGCCGACGACAGCGACGGCGAGGCGGCCGGCAAGCCGATCCACTTTCGGCGCGCCGTCGATCGCTTCGATGCCGATCTCGTGTTGCTGATGGACGTGCTCGAACATGTCGACGACGACGTCGGACTGCTGACGCAGTACGTGAAGGGCGCGCCCTCGGGTAGCCGGTTCCTGATCACGGTTCCCGCGTTCCAGTTCCTGTGGAGCGGCCACGACGATTTCCTCGAGCACAAGCGCAGGTATACGCTCGGCGGCCTCGAGAACGTGGTCCGGCGTGCGGGGCTCGACGTCGAGCACGGCGCCTATTATTTCGGCCTCACGTTTCCGCTCGCGGCCGCATTGCGGCTCGGCGAGCGGGCGCGTTCGCATCCGCGCCAGCCCGAGTCGCAATTGCGCCGCCATCATCCGTTCGTCAACGGCTTGCTCAAGACGATCTGTCGTATCGAGCTGCCGATGTTCCGCTTCAACCGCGTCGCCGGCTTGACGGTCATCTGCGTCGCGCGCAAGCGATGACGGCGATGCGGGATCGGTGCCGCAGGTTGCCTGCATTGGCGTCGTCACGCAAAAAATTTCACGAGAACATTCACAAAATGCATGCGACCCGTTCTAAACCGGGAAACTGTCTGTTATAATTTTTTTCTTTCGGGGCGTAGCGCAGCCTGGTAGCGTACCTGCATGGGGTGCAGGTGGTCGGAGGTTCAAATCCTCTCGCCCCGACCAGACAAGAACCCGCGTCAGCTCAGGCTGGCGCGGGTTTTTTCATGGCCGTCGCTTTTTTGCACATCGCAGCGCGGCCCCGGTAAAATGCAAGGTTGATCCACGGAAAGCGCCGTGATTTAGCGGAAGAGGATTCCCCGAACATGACTGATCTTCGTCTTACCATGCGGTTCGCTGCAGTGCTCGCCACCGGCGCGCTCGTCGCCGGTTGCGGTACGTCGTCGCCCACGAAAGTGGACTACAAGAGCGATTCGAAATCGAAGGAAGCGTCGCTCGCAGTGCCGCCCAACATGCTCGACGAGACGGCCGATCAGCGTTCGCTGCCGCCCCAGGGCGGCGCGACTTCCCTGTCCGCGCTCCAGCAGGTCCAGCAGGCCGCGCCTGCGCTGGACACCGTCGCGCCGGCCGTGGCCGGCATGCATATCCAGCGCGACGGCACCGAAAGCTGGCTCGTGATCGACGGCAAGCAGCCCGCCGCGATCTGGCCGCAGGTTCGCCGTTTCTGGCAGGAGCAGGGCTTCCTGCTCGTCGTCGACCAGCGCGACAAGGGCGTGATGGAAACCGACTGGAACGAAACCCATCCGCAGATCAACGACGGCCTGATCCGCAGCGTGATCTCGAAGGCGATGGGCAATTCGTACGTGACGGCCGAGCGCAACAAGTACCGCACGCGTCTCGATTCGGCGCCGAACGGCGGCACCTACGTGTTCATCAGCCAGAAGGGCATGCGCGAGGCGATCACCGGTGCGAACAACGATTCGAGCAAGTGGGAACCGAAGCCGAACGATCCGGCGCTCGAGACGGAATACCTGAAGCGGTTGATGGCCGTGCTCGCGCAGAACGAGCAGCGCGCGAAGAACGGCGAGCCGCCGATCGCGAACATCAAGGACAACGCGGTACCGAAGGACAAGAAGGCCGATGGCGACGCGTCGTCGAAGGCTGCCGCGGCGATCGCTGCCCAGAACGTCTCGCGCACGTCGGCGCAAGGCAGCGACGCGGCTGAAGCGGCCGTGCCGTCCGAAGTCACGCTCGGCGAACCGTACGACCGGTCGTGGCTGCACGTCGGTCTCGCGCTCGATCGCGCGAACTTCACGGTTGACGATCGCGATCGCTCGAAGGGCCTGTACTTCGTGCGCTACGTCGATCCGAAGGATCTGAGCGCGGCCGAGCAGGGTTTCTGGAGCCAGCTGTTCCACGGCAAGAAGGAAAAGCAGGCGAAGCAGTATCGCGTCAACGTGAAGGCGCTCACGGCCGATCAGACGCGTGTCGCGGTCGTCGACGATGCGGGCGCGATCGACACGTCGTCGCCGGCTCGCCAGATCATGGGGTTGCTCGTGAATCAGCTCCGCTGATCCCGGCGGTTTCCGCCCCCTTGAAAAGCCCGCCATCCGGCGGGCTTTTTTCATGGCCGCTCGCCGACGTGTACGCCTGTTCGGTGGGGCCCGTCCCTTCTCGTGACGTTACGTAACATCCGAGCGTTACGACGACAGAACACGTGTCACATTGTCGCCGATCTAAAAAAATGTCCTTATAAATCAATGGAATGTTGAGCGCGTAATGCCTGGCACGCAACCTGCTTTATAGGTTGGAATCGTTAGAACAGGGAGGACGGTGTCAGAGGCCGGGAATGCGCCGCGAGCGCCTGAACAACGGCATCGACACCCTCACATGCCGACGCGCCAAGCGTCGGCGCAACAGATGACGATCCGCGCCAGCGTGCGGATCTCGATGGCCCCGTCGCCTATCCTCGTAGGGCGACGGTTTCGCCCGCGCTTCTCTGGAGCGCGGGCTATTTTTTTGGTGCCATCGCCCTGTCGTATCGGCATAGCCGATGCGTGGCGCGGGATTCGCGTATTCTCGGACTTTTTCGGATGAGGGAGGCGGGAATGGCGGAAATTGCAGTCGTGGCGCTGATCGTGGCGAAGCCGGGCGCGGAGGAAAAGCTGCGCGCGGTGCTCGAGGGAATCGTCGAGCCGACCCGCAACGAAGCGGGCGCATTACAGTACGACCTGCACCGGGATCTGAAGGAGCCCGCGCGGTTCGTATTCGTCGAGCGTTGGGAGAGCGAGGAGGCGCTGGCCGCCCATGCGCGTTCCGCGCATATTCTCGCTTATCGCGAAGCGGCCGCGGACTGGATCGAGCGTTCCGAAATCCGCGTGCTGTCGAAGCTCGTCTGAGTCCGAGCCGGGTAGGGCGACCGGACGTGTCCGGTCGCGGCGGCGCGTCAGTGCGATGCGCTGGGTACGTCGAGGATCAGGATGATCGTCCAGTCGGCATCGCCGTCATGGTGATACTGACGCTCGGCAACGATGAACGGTTGCTGCTTGCCTTGCGGGCCGAGGAACAGCACGTCGCCCTCCATCGGCAGGCATTCGATCGGCGGCAGCGCGAGAAACGCGTCGTCCGAGCCGCGGGGCATCAGTTGCTTGATCTGGCGAGTGGCGGCTTCGGTCCACTCGATGTCGAGTTGAATGTTGCTCATGCTGTCCTCCGCACCGGGGTGCGCACGGGTGGAAAATTTCGGTGCGCGACTTTAGCACAGCGCGCGGGCGCCGCAACCAAAAAAGCCGAACCCGGTTACCCGGATTCGGCTTTTTACTGGAGCGGTGCCGCCGAACTTACTGGCTGGCAGCGTCTGCAGCCTTCGCCTTCTTGCCGGCCTTCTTCGCTGCTGCCTTGTGATGCGCAGCCTTCTTGCCGTGGTGATGCTCTTCCTGCGCCGCCGGCTGAGCCGCTTCGGCCGCTTGCTGCTGTTGCAGCGCTTGTGCACGCTGCTCGATCTCGGCGATCTTGGCCGGATCGGTGATGGTCTGAATCTGCGTGCTCTCTTGCGCATACGCTGCGCCAGTCAGCGCCGACATCGCTACCAGGATAGCCAGGGACGTCTTCTTCATTGCTTTACCTCCGCTAAGTGGTGATGAACCCGAGTGTTGCCGTTTCGTCTGGCGACTGCAATCGAGTGCGTGTCGAGTGTAACAAAAGTGACGGATCAATGTGCACCGGATCGTCGCACGACGCAAGGCCCCGTTGAAGTCGCGCAACACTTCGCGCACTTCGTCACGCGTCTGCCATCCAGGGTGGTGCAGCGATTTTCGCGCAGGTTTGCGCGCCGTCGTCAAAACCAGCCGAGCCAACGATACACGTGGAATTGCGCGATCCCGACCAGCTCGTGCAGCGCCTGCTCGGCATTGGCCACATTGCGCCAGCGGGGCAGCCAGCCCGTTTGCGCGCGTCGGAGATTCGCATAAACGGGCTGCGGATCGATGCCGAAACGGCGGAAATCGAGCAACGCCCGGCGCATCTGGTACGACGACGTGACGAGAACGCGCGCATCGTCATACTGTGAGCGTAGTATAGATGCAGTGAATTTCGCGTTTTCGTAGGTTGTGCGGCTGTTCGGTTCGAGCACGAGGTCGGCCGGTGTCACGCCTTGAGCGACGAGTTGGCGCCCGTAGACGGCTGCCTCGGTGTCGCCGTGATGCTGCGGGTCGCCGCCCGACATCACCACGGTGCAGCGTTCGGCCTGCTGCCGGCACGTGTGATAGAGCGCCGCAACCTTGTGGATGCGCGCGACGCCGTCGGGCGGTGGCTGCACTCCGGTGTCGGTGCGGTGCGTGCCGGCGCCGATGAGGATCAGCGTGGTTCGCCCGTGCATGTCGGGATGCTCGACCGGCGTGACGCCGGCCTCGCTCCAGGCGATCAGCGGCGCTGCGAGCCAGCCCGTCGCCAGCAGCCAGAACAGCGCGGCGGCGACGATCGAAATGGTTCGACGCTGCTTGCGGCAGAGCATGAAACCGATGAAGAGAAGTACAAATGAATCGAACAGAATCAATTTGATTGGGGTATGGTGTCTTTTTATGGACGGCTGACGATACGGCCCTGACGCGACGCCGAACAACGTCGGCCTCCAGAATCGGTGGCGGTTTCGGCGGGCGGAGACCCCGCCCGGCGCGCCGCTTCGCATTGTCGCTGCACTTTAAGAAAGAATCGAGATGGCCACGTATTCCAACGAAGCGGTGCTCGACGCATTGAGACGAGTGCAGTACCGCCAGGTACCGTGGGCACGCCGCCCGGGCGTGTTCGAGTATCTCCGTTCGCTCGGGCTGATGGACACGGTCAGGCAGAAGACCGTTGCCCCCGCGCCGGGCTTCCATGCCCCGGTCGACATTGCCGTATTGACCGATAGCGGTCGAGCCGAATTCTCGCGCCTCGAGCGCGCCGAGAAATTACTTTCCTGGACTGATCGCCGCATGGACGACTACGCATTGAGCGAAGCGAGCGCCGTGGCGATTCTCGAAAGCCGCCTGTAGCGGTCGGTCTTCATCCCGTCCCGCGCATCGCCGCGCAGGCCGGCGATGCAAAAAAAAGCCCGTATCACAAGGATACGGGCGTACCGGATACTTTTGCTGCTGCCACGCTGTGCTCATGGCAACGATGTGACCCGCCGCGTGGGGCGCAGTTCCCGGATGCCGGCATTTTCTTTGGCGAAATCTCGAAATCGGCAGGACTACGGATGACGCGACATGCCCGGTGGCTGTGAGCCGATCCGTGCTCGCGCGTTGCTGGCGATGTCGCCGCGCAAGTCGCCGCGTGGCACGGTTTGCCGGCTGGACGGGTTGGCGGACGGCGGCTGGCGGAGGGTGTTGCGGTGATCCTGCTGGCGATGCGGCGGTTTCACCCGATCGTCGGCATGGACGGGAGCGGTCAGCGCCACGGAAACGACAATGCCGCATGCAACGAGCAGTGACATTGTTTTCATGGCGGGGCTCCCTTCAAGCCGTCAGTGCGGCCTGTTGATATGACGCTAAGGTAAGCGTGGGAGTGCAGGCTTGCTGTAAATATTAGTAAATAGATGTTTCGCGGCACGACAACGGTAATCGACGGCAAGGCATGCGTCGCAACGAAGTCGCGTCGCAAAAAGAAACCGGGCGGCCGAAGCCGCCCGATCGAGCATTCGTTACGCCATCTTGACGGGCGCGCGCCAGGATTCCGGATTGGTCCAGAACGCGCCGCGCAGCCGGTCGCGGCTCGGCGGTGCGGGCGGCTTCGCCGCGCTTGCGCCGATGCGTCCGCGCAGCGAGATCTGACGGCCGCTCGTGCCGAGTCGTTTCACGATTTCGGCGAGCGTACCGTCCGCCTGCCATTCGTCGAAGCGGCGGCGGCAGGTCGGCGGGGACGGATAGCGGCCCGGAAGTTTCGACCAGCCTTCACCCGTCGACAGCACCCACAGCACGGCGTTGACTACCGATCGGGCTTCCACGCGGGGGCGGCCACGCCGCTCACTCCGTGCGGGCTCCGAGCAAAACAGACCCTCGACCAGCGCCCATTCGTTATCTCTCAAATCGTCGAACAGCATCATGTCCTCACCTCAGCGAAGCTAACTCCGGTGCGCTGCCCTGCGCCGCGCACTCTTCAAGCACTCGATCGTCGAGTGCCGGGTGGGGGCGTCCGGTTGGCCGGCAGCGGCGTTTCTACTCTTCCGTCCGACGAAACCTGCACCCTGTGCGCAAGGTAATGCACGAAGCGTGCCATGTCAGAGGTAAATCCCTCGAGAGCCGCTTGGCAGCGAGCTAACGGCTAAGTCAGCTAGGGGCGTATAAGACGCCAAAATAACCCGTGAGCAAATCGGGACAATCACCAATCTTGTGCAATCCGCCCATGCCACGTGCGTTTGCGAACGTATTGCACCGCAGCGAAACATGTGCGACCGGTGCCGCATTCATTCATCGAAGTCGTTTCGCGCATTAAAATCGTGCATCGATATCGACGATTGATGAGGCCGGGACATGAACGTTACGCTGCGCCAACTCCGCGTATTCATCGAAGTCGCGCGGCTCAAGAGCTTCAGTCGGGCGGGTGACGAGATCGGGCTCACGCAGTCCGCGGTCAGCCGCTGCGTGCGCGAGCTCGAGGCCGAACTGGGGCTGAAGCTGATCGACCGCACGACGCGCGACGTGCAGCTGACCGACGTCGGTGCGAACCTGATCGCGAGCGTGTCGCGTCTGCTCGACGATCTCGACGACACGCTGCGCGAGATTCGCGAGATCGGCGAGCAGCGCCGCGGGCGCGTGATCGTCGCGGCAAGCCCGACGATCGCATGCAGGCTGATGCCGCGGGTGGTGGCGTCGTGCGAGCGTCAGTTCCCGTTCGTGACGCTCGGCCTGCGCGATGACGTGCAGAGCGACGTGTTGCGCAAGGTGAAGTCGAGCGAAGTCGACTTCGGCGTCGTGATCGGCCCGCTGACGGTCGCCGATCTCGTCTGCGAGCCGCTGATGACGGATTCGTTCTGCCTCGTCGCGCGCGCCGACCATCCGCTCGCGGCACGGGCCGAGGTGCCATGGACGGCGCTGGATGGCGAGCGCCTCGTGCTGCTCGATCATGCATCGGGCAGTCGGCCGCTGATCGATGCCGCGCTGGCCACGCATCGCGTCAACGCGACGGTCATGCAGGAGCTCGGGCATTCGGCGACCGTGTTCGGGCTGGTCGAGGCCGGCGTTGGCGTAAGCGTGCAGCCGTGGCTGTCGCTGCCGCTGCCTGCCGGCTCGACGCTGGTCGCGCGGCCGCTCACGCCGCGCACCGAGCGCACCGTCGAGCTGGTGCGCCGCCGCGACCGGTCGTTGTCGCCCGCCGCGCAGGCGATCTGGGAGCTCGTGCGGCAGATGCCGGCGAGGGCCGAGGATCTCGATTGACGCATATTGGCGTGCGTCCGGTCTGGCTTGCCGGCCGGTACACTACGCGGATCGTGTTCCTCGGCGGTGGTTTTCGATGACGCATTCCGCAGGTTTTTTCCCGGCGAACGATGAGCCGGCGGCGCGCACCGCGGTGCACGCGCTGCGGCCGTCGCTGATCCGCGAGGTCGCAAACGCCGGCTTCGGCGTGCCGGACATGCTGCCGTTCTGGTTCGGCGAATCCGATCGCGTGACGCCGGACTTCATCCGCGACGCCGCGGCGGCGGCGCTGCGCAATGGCGCGACCTTCTACACGCACAATCTCGGGACGGCGGCGCTGCGCGACGCGATCGCCGCCTATGTCAGCGCGCGTCACGGTGCGGCGGCGGCCGACACGGTCGCCGTAACGAGTTCGGGCGTGAGTGCGCTGATGCTGGCTGCGCAGATGCTGGTCGGGCCGGGCGAACGTGTCGTCGCGGTCACGCCGCTGTGGCCGAATCTCGTCGAGATTCCGAAGATCCTCGGCGCGCAGGTCGACTGCGTGCCGCTCGGCTACGGCGACGCGGGCTGGCAACTCGACGTCGGTCGGCTGCTGGCGGCGCTGACGCCCGATACGCGGATGCTGCTGATCAATTCGCCGAACAACCCGACCGGCTGGACGATGTCGCGCGACGATCAGCGGGCCGTGCTCGCCCATTGCCGTCGTCACGGCATCTGGCTGGTCGCCGACGAGGTGTACGAGCGGCTTGCGTT
>NZ_JACFYV010000215.1:0-11274 GCF_016759955.1 Burkholderia sp. KCJ3K979 | reverse complement strand
CCGCCGCGACATCCGCGCCGCGTGCCGGTGCGATGCCCCGTCATGCCGTATCCGCGAGCGTGACGGCGGCGCCCAATCGAGGAGTGCATTCATGTTGAAACCCGAAGTCGACAGCCTGGTCCCCCATGTCCCGTTCTCGCGCCGCAAGTTCATGCAGGCCGCGCTGGGCGGCACCTTCGCGGCAGCCGTGCTGCCCGTGTCGGCGCAGACGGTCACGACCGACAGCACCGGGCTGGACGTCGATACCATCGAGATCCGCTCCGGCGATGCAAGCGTGCCGGCTTATCGCGCCCAGCCGGTCGACAAGACGAACCTGCCGGTCGTCATCGTGATTCACGAGATCTTCGGCGTGCACGCGCATATCGCGGATGTCTGCCGGCGCTTCGCGAAGCTTGGCTATCTTGCGATCGCGCCCGACCTGTTCGCCCGGCAGGGCAACGCGGCGAAGTATCCGACGATGAAGGAACTGTACGACCACATCATCAGCAAGGTGCCGGACCGCCAGGTCACCGAGGATCTCGATGCGACCGTCGCCTGGGCCGGCAAGAACGGCGGCGACCTGACGCGCCTCGGCGTGACCGGGTTCTGCTGGGGCGGTCGCCAGGCGTGGCTGTATGCGGAGCACAATCCGCACGTGCGGGCCGCCGTGGCGTGGTACGGGTTCGTCGAAGGCAAGACCGACGAGATGACGCCGTTCAACCCGGTCGATCATGCATCGTCGTTGAAGGTGCCCGTGCTCGGGCTGTACGGCGAGAAGGATCAGAACATCACGCAGGCGTCGCTCGCGGACATGCGCAAGGCGATCCAGACGAGCGATTCGAAGCTCGCGCGCGAATCGGAAATCGTCGTGTATCCGGATGCCGGCCACGCGTTCTTTGCCGACTACCGGCCGAGCTACGTGAAAGGCGATGCGGAGGACGGCTGGAAGCGCGCGATCGAGTGGTTCCACAAGTACGGCGTGATGTAAACGACGGGCGGCGGCAACTACCGCCGCGGCACCGGCCGCCGTTTCATCGTCGTCGCGCCGCGCGGGTGCTCAAGGATTCGGGCCGGTCGCGATCGGTCGCGACGGATCGGCGCTCCATTCGCTCCACGAGCCGGGGTACAGCGACGCGCCGTGCAGGCCCGCCACTTCCAGCGCCAGTGCGTTGTGGCAGGCGGTGACGCCGGAGCCGCATTGCAGGATCACGCGATTCGGCTCGGTGCCGGCCAGCACGGTGGCGAATGCCTCGCGCAATTCATGGCCGGTCTTGAAGCGGCCGTCGGCAGTCAGGTTGTCCTTGAAGAAGCGGTTGCGCGCACCGGGAATGTGGCCGCCCACCCGATCGATCGTTTCATTCTCGCCGCGATAGCGGTCCGGTGCGCGTGCATCGATCACGACGCGCGCAGGCGACGACACGTTCGCGAGCACGGCCGCTGCATCGACCGTCGATTCGAGCGGCGTGGCCGAGCGGAAGTCGCCGGCGACCGGTTGCGGCACGTCGGTCGTCAGCGGCTGGCCGGCCGCTTCCCAGGCTTGCAGGCCGCCGTCGAGCACCGCAACCGAATCGTGACCGAGCCAGCGCAACAGCCACCACAGGCGTGCCGCATAGGCGCCGCCTTGCGCGTCGTACGCGACGACCTGCTGGCCCTGCTTGAGGCCGCGGCTGGCGAGCAGTGTCGCGAGCGCGTCGCGGGTCGGTAGCGGATGGCGGCCGTTGGTGCCCGTCTTGCGGCCCGACAGGTCGCGGTCGAGATGAAGATATTGCGCGCCGGGGAGGTGGCCGGCCGCGTACGCGGCTTCGCCGGCGCCGGGATCGGCGAGATCGAAGCGGCAGTCGAACAATGCCACGCTGCCGGGCGCCGCGGCCAGGCGCTCGGCAAGATTGGCGGCGGAAATGAGCGTGGTGTAATGAGTGTGTGGCATGACGGCTCCCTCGAGTGCAAATGGCCTGACACTCCAAGTCTAAACAAAAAAAGACGGGCCGAAGCCCGTCTTTTCGTTTGCCGGAGGCCGGGCGGCGTCAAAGCGCCGCATCCGCCGTCAGAGGTCGCCGAGGTGGCGGCGCAGGAACTCGTGGAAGTGCTGCATCCCGTCTTCCATCGGGCTCTGATACGGGCCGACCTGCGACTCGCCGCGCGCCATCAGCGCACGGCGGCCCGCGTCCATCCGCATCGCGATCTCGTCGTCCTCGACGGCCGTTTCCATATAGGCGGCGCGCTCGGCCTCGACGAATTCGCGCTCGAACAGCGCGATTTCCTCGGGGTAATAGAACTCGACGATGTTGGTCGTCTTCTGCGGCCCGCGCGGGATCAGCCACGACACGACCAGCACGTGCGGATACCACTCGATCATCAGGCCCGGGTAGTAGACCATCCAGATCGCGCCGAACTCCGGCGGCACGCCGTTGCGGAATTTCAGCACCTGCTCGTGCCATTTCTGGTAAGTCGCGCTGCCCGGCTTCGCGAGGGCGTTGTGCACGCCGACCGTCTGCACGCTGTACCAGTCGCCGAACTCCCATTTGAGATCGTCGCACGACACGAAGCTGCCGAGGCCCGGGTGGAACGGGACGACGTGGTAATCCTCGAGGTAGACCTCGATGAACGTCTTCCAGTTGTAATCGCACTCGTGCACTTCGACGTGATCGAACTGGTACTCGGAGAAGTCGAAGTGATGCTTCGTACCGAGGTTGGCGAGGTCGCGCGCGACGTTGCGGCCCTCGGCCTCGAACAGCAGCCCCTGCCAGTTCTGCAGCGGGCTCTTGCCGAGGTTCAGGCACGGTTTGTCGGGGAAGTGCGGTGCGCCGAGCAGCTCGCCTTCGAGGTCGTACGTCCAGCGGTGCAGCGGGCACACGATGTTCTGCGTGCGGCCGCGCCCGTTGAGCATGATCGCCTGCCGGTGGCGGCACACGTTCGACAGCAGCTCGATCTGGTTCGTCTGGTTACGGACCAGCACGCGGCCTTCCTGCTCGGACGGCAGCGCGAAATAATCCCCCGCCTCGGGCACCATCAACTCGTGCCCGACGTAACGAGGTCCTTTCTTGAAGAGGGTTTCGATCTCGCGCTCGAGTAGCGCCTCATCGAAATATGCAGTGACTGGAAGCTGGCTGTGGGCCGACTTCAACTGAAGCGCATCGCTCAGATTGGACATTCCCACTCCCGGTGTTAGCGTGAAAGCAGTGAACAACCCAACCATCGAAAAATCGATTTAGGGAAACGGAGAATTATACCCGGTTCGCCTCGCAAGGCTAGGATTAAGTGCCTGATTTGTGTCAATTTTTTGTCGGGCTGCCCTCGAAAGGCGCACACTGTGCGCTGGAGATGGGGCCGGAATTGTGCGCGGGCGCCCAAGACGGCAGGTCGGAAAATTCTCTTTTGCCGTAGAATGTCCGACTTGTTTTGAAATTTGACACCTCGTCCATGGCGAAAACCGCATCCCCAGGCGCCACGCCGCCCGGCAATGGCACCGAACCGTTGCCGGACAATTACGAGATGGCGCTCGCGGAACTCGAGACGCTAGTTGCCCGGATGGAAGGCGGCGCGTTGAGCCTCGAGGATTCACTGGCGGCGTATCGCCGCGGTGCGACCCTCGTTGCGTTTTGCCAACAGCAGCTCGAGAAAGTGGAGCAGCAGGTTCGCGTGCTCGACGGCGCGACGCTGAAGCCGCTTTCGTCCGGAACGGCCGCCACGGACGGCGAAGACGACGATCTATGACATTCGAACAATGGATGCGGTCCGTGCTTGACCGTGTCGAGGACGCACTCGGCCACTATCTGCCGGCTGAAACCGCGATGCCCGCGAAACTTCACGAGGCGATGCGCTACGCGGTCCTCGGTGGCGGCAAGCGCGTTCGCCCGCTGCTGTGCCATGCAGCAGGCGAGCTGACCGGTGCGACGGAGGCGGCACGCAACGCCGCGGCGGCGGCGCTGGAGATGATCCACGTCTACTCGCTCGTGCACGACGACATGCCGTGCATGGACGACGACGCGCTGCGTCGCGGCAAGCCGACCGTGCACGTGCAGTACGACGAACCGACGGCGCTGCTGGTCGGTGACGCGCTGCAGTCGCAGGCGTTCGTGGCGTTGACCGACGCCGATGCGCTGTCGCCGGTGCAGCAGGCGGCGCTCGTGCGCGAGCTGGCGCTGGCGAGCGGCTCGATCGGCATGGCCGGCGGGCAGGCGATCGATCTGGCGAGCGTCGGCCTGAAGCTGACGCGCGAACAACTCGAGACGATGCACCGGATGAAGACGGGCGCATTGCTGCGCGCGGCCGTGCGGATGGGCGCGCTGGCCGGCGAGACGCCGTCGGCGGAAACGATGGCCGCGCTGGATGTTTACGCGGGGGCCGTGGGTCTGGCCTTCCAGGTCGTCGACGACATTCTCGACGTCACGACCGATTCGGCGACGCTCGGCAAGACGGCCGGCAAGGACGCGGCGAACGACAAGCCGACCTATGTATCGATCCTCGGTCTCGAGACGTCGCGCGAGCTGGCAGCGCAGCTGCGCGCCGAAGCGCACGATGCGCTGAAACCGTTCGGCGCACGCGCACAGCGTCTGGCCGAACTTGCCGACCTGGTAGTGAACCGGGTCAGCTGACGCGAAAGCCCGCCGCCGCGCACACGCTACGGTGCGTGCAAAAGAATGCGGGCGCGTTTGATTTCCTACAATGGAACGACGATGTACGACTTGCTGAAAACCATCGACGACCCGGCGGATTTGCGCCGCCTCGATCGTCGCCAACTGCAACCGCTCGCGGATGAACTGCGCGCGTTCGTGCTCGACAGCGTGTCGAAGACGGGCGGCCATTTGTCGTCCAACCTCGGGACGGTCGAGCTGACGATCGCGTTGCACTACGTGTTCAACACGCCGAACGATCGCATCGTCTGGGACGTGGGTCACCAGACCTACCCGCACAAGATCCTGACGGGCCGCCGCGACCAGATGCATTCGCTGCGTCAGTACGACGGCATCTCGGGCTTCCCGCGCCGCAGCGAGTCGGAATACGACACGTTCGGCACCGCGCACTCGAGCACGTCGATCTCGGCCGCGCTCGGCATGGCGATCGGCAGCCAGCTGAACGGCGACGACCGCTTCTCGATCGCGGTGATCGGCGACGGCGCGATGACGGCCGGCATGGCGTTCGAGGCGATGAACAACGCGGGCGTATCGGAAAATGCGAAGCTGCTCGTGATCCTGAACGACAACGACATGTCGATCTCGCCGCCGGTCGGCGCGCTGAATCGCCATCTCGCCCGCCTGATGTCGGGCCGCTTCTATGCGGCTGCGCGCGCGGGCGTCGAGCGCGTGCTGAGTGTGGCGCCGCCGGTGCTCGAACTCGCGCGCAAGCTCGAGGAGCACGCGAAGGGCATGGTCGTGCCGGCCACGCTGTTCGAGGAGTTCGGCTTCAACTACATCGGCCCGATCGACGGTCACGATCTCGATTCGCTGATCCCGACGCTGCAGAACATCCGCGAACTGCGCGGCCCGCAGTTCCTGCATGTGGTGACGAAGAAAGGCCAGGGCTACAAGCTCGCCGAAGCCGATCCGGTGCTCTATCACGGCCCCGGCAAGTTCAACCCCGCCGAAGGCATCAAGCCGTCGACGACGCCCGCGAAGAAGACCTACACGCAGGTGTTCGGCGAGTGGCTGTGCGACGAAGCCGAGCGCGATACGCGCGTGGTCGGCATCACGCCCGCGATGCGCGAAGGCTCGGGCATGGTCGAGTTCGAGAAGCGCTTCAAGGATCGCTACTACGACGTCGGCATCGCCGAGCAGCACGCGGTGACGTTCGCGGGCGGTCTCGCGACCGAAGGGCTGAAGCCCGTCGTCGCGATCTACTCGACGTTCCTGCAACGTGCGTACGACCAGTTGATCCACGATGTCGCGCTGCAGAACCTGCCGGTCGTGTTCGCGATCGATCGCGCGGGCCTCGTCGGCGCGGACGGCGCGACGCATGCGGGCGCATACGATCTCGCGTTCATGCGCTGCATCCCGAACATGACGATCATGGCCGCGTCCGACGAGAACGAATGCCGCCAGATGCTGCACACGGCGCTGCAGCAGCCGAACCCGACCGCGGTGCGTTATCCGCGCGGCGCGGGCACGGGCGTGGCGACGGTGAAGGAATTCACCGAGATCCCGCTCGGCAAGGGTGAAGTGCGTCGCCGCACGTCGCAGCCGGAAGGCAAGCGCGTCGCGATCCTCGCGTTCGGCACGATGGTCGCACCGTCGCTCGCCGCTGCCGAGGAGCTCGATGCAACGGTCGCGAACATGCGCTTCGTGAAGCCGGTCGATGCGGCGCTCGTGCGCGAGCTGGCCGAAACGCACGACTACCTCGTCACGGTCGAGGAAGGCTGCGTGATGGGGGGCGCGGGTTCGGCCTGCGTGGAAGCCCTGATGGAGAGTGGGGTTATCCGACCCGTACTACAATTGGGCCTCCCTGACCAGTTCGTCGACCACGGCGACCACGCGAAGCTGCTGGCGCAATGCGGCCTCGACGGCGCGGGCATCGCGAAGTCGATTCGCGAACGCTTCCTGAGCCCGGCGGCCGATGTCGCCGGCCACGCGAAGCGCGTCGCATAAGCTGGCGCCGCCTGCGGGCGGCGTCGGTGCGACTGGCGCAACCGGTCTTCATTGATGCGGAAAACATGGGCCTGCGGGCCCATGTTGCTTTTCCGGCTGCCGCATGATGCGGCGTGCGCGTCGTCGAACGCGCGGCTTACAAGGATTGAACAAGATGAACCAGATGAATCCCGCCTTCGTGATGCCCGACGTGCAGAGCACGGTGGATACCCGTCAGATCCCGATTCAGCGCGTGGGCGTGAAGGCGGTCCGGCATCCGTTGACGGTGTGTACCGAAAGCGGCGACGTGCAACCGACCGTCGGTGTCTGGAATCTCGACGTCCGTCTGCCGGCCGATCAGAAGGGCACGCACATGTCGCGCTTCGTCGCGCTGCTCGAGGAGAACCGCGCGCCGCTGACGGTCGAGCGCTTCCGCGCGATGCTCGCGTCGATGCTCGTGAAGCTCGAAGCCGAGGCCGGCCGCATCGAAGTCACGTTCCCGTATTTCGTGAACAAGACCGCGCCGGTGTCCGGCGTGCAGAGCCTGCTCGACTATGAAGTGACGCTCGCCGGCGAAAGCCGCAACGGCGACACGCGCCTGTTCCTGAAGGTGCTCGTGCCGGTCACGAGCCTGTGCCCGTGCTCGAAGAAGATCTCGCAGTACGGCGCGCACAACCAGCGCTCGCACGTGACGATCGATGCCGAACTGGCCGCCGATCTGTCGGTCGAGGCGCTGATCCGCATCGCGGAAGAGGAAGCGTCGTGCGAACTGTGGGGGCTGCTGAAGCGTCCGGACGAGAAGTTCGTCACCGAGCGCGCATACGAGAACCCGAAGTTCGTCGAGGATCTGGTGCGCGACGTCGCACAACGTCTCGATGCGGACGAGCGGGTGGTTGCTTACGTGCTCGAAGCCGAGAACTTCGAATCGATCCACAATCACAGCGCGTATGCGTTGATCGAACGCGACAAGCGGCACGCTGCATAACGCCGCGACCGCGGCATTTTGTCCTGCCAATGAGAAAAGCCGCTCGAACGAGCGGCTTTTTCATTTTCCGGCTGGCGGTGTCGCGTGGCGCGATTCAGCCCGCGAGCGACGCGAGGTCCCAGCGCGGCTTCACCGTGAACGCATAGTCGGCATTCGCCTGTTCCGGCCAGCGGCCGAGCCGCAGCGCGCCCGCCAGCGCGATCATCGCGCCGTTGTCGGTGCAGAGCGCGAGATCGGGGTAGTGCACGTCGAAGCCGCGCTTGGCCGCGGCCGCCGACAGTGCCGCGCGCAACTGGCGGTTCGCGCCGACGCCGCCCGCGACCACGAGGCGCTTGAGCTTCGTCTTCTTCAGCGCGGCGAGCGACTTCGCGACGAGTACGTCGACGGCCGCATCGACGAAGCCGCGTGCCAGGTCGGCCTTCGCGCGTTCGAGGGCTTCGCCTTCGAGCTTCGCCGCTTCGAATTTCTTCATCTGCGTGAGCACGGCCGTCTTCAGGCCGCTGAAGCTGAAGTCGAGATCGCCCGAATGCAGCATCGGGCGCGGCAGCACGACCGCGCCCGGCGTGCCCGTTTCGGCCAGCTTCGATACTTCGGGGCCGCCCGGGTAGCCGAGGCCGATCAGTTTCGCCGTCTTGTCGAACGCTTCGCCGGCCGCGTCGTCGAGCGTTTCGCCGAGCGTCTCGTACACGCCGACGTCGGTCACGCGCATCAGTTGCGTGTGGCCGCCGGAAACCAGCAGCGCGACGAACGGGAACGGCGGCGGCTCGTCGACCAGCAACGGCGACAGCAGGTGGCCTTCGAGGTGATGGATGCCGACGGTCGGCTTGTTCCACGCGAGCGCGAGTGCATTCGCGATGCTCGCGCCGACCAGCAGCGCGCCGGCGAGGCCGGGGCCCTGCGTGAAAGCGATCGCGTCGATGTCGTCGCGGCGCGTGCCGCTTTGCGCCATCACTTCCTCGAGCAGCGGCAGCGCGCGGCGGATGTGGTCGCGCGATGCGAGCTCGGGCACGACGCCGCCGTAGTCGCGGTGCATCGCGATCTGCGAATGGAGCGCGTGCGCGAGCAGGCCGCGCTGCGTGTCGTAGAGCGCGAGGCCGGTTTCGTCGCAGGAGCTTTCGATGCCGAGAACGAGCATGGGTGCGGGCGGGGCACGCCGTTTCGGGCGCGCCGCAGGTAGGTCAACGTAACCCGAAATTATAGCAGGCGGGGGCTCACGGCCCCTGCGGGCGGCCCGAGCCCGAGGCCGGGCGGGTACAATCCGCGCCATGGAAACTTATGACATCGCCGTGATCGGCGCGGGCGCCGCCGGCATGATGAGCGCCGCGGTCGCCGGCCAGCTCGGCCGCCGCGTCGTGCTGATCGATCACGCGCCGCGGCTCGCCGAGAAAATCCGCATCTCGGGCGGCGGCCGCTGCAATTTCACGAACCTGTACGCCGGGCCCGACAACTACCTGTCGTCGAATCCGCATTTCGCGCGCTCGGCGCTCGCGCGCTATACGCCGCGCGACTTCCTCGGGCTGCTCAAGCGCCATCACGTGACCTGGCACGAAAAGCACAAGGGCCAGCTCTTTTGCGACCACGGCAGCGACGCGATCATCGACGTGCTGAAGCACGAGTGCGACGCGGGCGGCATCGCGTGGCGCCGGCCCGTCGTCGTCGACGCGGTGCGCCATGCGCCGTCCGACGGCTTCACGCTCGACACGCAGCAGGCTGGCCCGATCGGGGCACGCGCATTGATCGTCGCGACCGGCGGGCTGTCGATTCCGAAGATCGGTGCGACCGATTTCGGCTACCGGCTCGCGAAGCAGTTCGGCCACAAGCTCGTCGATACGCGGCCCGCGCTCGTGCCGCTGACGTTCGCACCGCAAGACTGGGCGCCGTTCGCGCCGCTGTCCGGCGTATCGCTCGAAGTGCGCGTGTCGACCGGCGACAAGAAGCGTGGCGGCGAATTCGTCGAGGACCTGCTGCTGACCCATCGCGGGCTGTCCGGGCCCGGCATCCTGCAGATCTCGAGCTACTGGCAGCCCGGCGACCCGATCCGCGTCGACCTGCTTCCGCAGCGCGACACGGTGGCCGATCTGCTCGACGCGAAGCGCACGTCGAAGCGCCAGATCGGCTCACTGCTCGCCGACTGGGTGCCGTCGCGCCTCGCGCATGCGTGGCTCGACACGCATCGCGTCGCGGCCGACGCGCGGCTCGCGGATCTGCCCGACAAGACGCTGCGCCAGATCGGTGAAGCGCTGTCCGGCTGGACGCTGACGCCGAACGGCACCGAAGGCTACAAGAAGGCCGAGGTGACGAAGGGCGGGGTCGATACGCGCGAGCTGTCGTCAGCGACGATGATGAGCGCGCGCGTGCCGGGGCTGTTCTTCGTCGGCGAGGCGGTGGACGTGACGGGCTGGCTCGGCGGCTACAACTTCCAGTGGGCATGGGCGTCCGGCACGGCGGCCGGGCAGGCCGCGGCCGAGTATGCGCGAGGCGCCTGACGCGCCGGCCGGCGCCGTTCTGGCGGGTTGGGGTCCGTGCCTTTGAACAATCGCTCTGCTATACTCGGTAGTCTTTCCTTGCAAACCTTTATTCGTGTCGGATCATGACGATCATTCGCGTTAAAGAGAACGAGCCGTTCGAAGTTGCAATGCGTCGCTTCAAGCGCACGATCGAGAAGAACGGTCTGCTGACCGAGCTTCGTGCGCGCGAGTTTTACGAGAAGCCGACCGCAGAACGCAAGCGTAAGAAGGCCGCTGCGGTGAAGCGTCATTACAAGCGTATTCGCAGCCAGACGCTGCCGAAGAAGCTGTACTGAACGATTGGGCGCCGCGCGGTTCGCTGAGCGGCGCACCGGCGACTCCGTGCGATCGGGTGCGATCGCGCAGCCGATCAGGCGGCGAGTCGCCGATGCCGGATTCGAGCAACCCGCTTGAGACACTGTCCCAAGCGGGTTTTTGTGTTGACGCCCATTCGCGGGCGTCGGATTCACGTTTCCATCCCGGGTGAAAGATGAGTTTGAAAGAGCAGATCAGCGAAGACATGAAGGCCGCGATGCGCGCGAAGGAAAGCGAGCGCCTGGCAACGATTCGCCTGCTGATGGCCGCGATCAAGCAGCGCGAAGTCGATGATCGGGTCACGCTCGACGACGCGGGCATCACGGCCGTGATCGACAAGATGATCAAGCAGCGCAAGGATTCGATCAGCCAGTTCCAGGCGGCCGGTCGCGACGATCTGGTCGCGAAGGAGCAAGCCGAGCTGACCGTGCTGGGCGGCTACATGCCCGCGCAACTGTCGGACGCCGAAGTGGCGGCCGAGGTGCAGGCGGCCGTCGCGCAAACCGGCGCGGCAGGCCCGCAGGACATGGGCAAGGTGATGGGCGTGCTGAAGGGCAAGCTCGCCGGCCGTGCCGACATGACGGCCGTTTCCGCGCAGGTCAAGGCCGCGCTCACGAAGTAAAACCCGTTCCCGGCGCGCCCAGCGATGCGTGCGCCGGGCGTCGTATTGTCTTTTTTCGCTCGATCCCACGGTGATTCCGCATTCGTTCCTGCAGGATTTGCTGAACCGCGTCGATATCGTCGACGTGGTGGGCCGGTACGTGCAGCTCAAGAAGGGCGGCGCCAACTTCATGGGCCTGTGCCCGTTCCATAACGAGAAGAGCCCGTCGTTTACCGTGAGCCCGACCAAGCAGTTCTATCACTGCTTCGGTTGCGGCGCGCACGGCACGGCGATCGGCTTCCTGATGGAACATGCGGGGCTCACGTT
>NZ_JACFYV010000214.1:0-11363 GCF_016759955.1 Burkholderia sp. KCJ3K979 | reverse complement strand
AAGCAGTGCTTGCCGAGATCGACTCCGATCAGCGATACCGTGTCCATGATGGTCCTCCAGAAGGACAAAATCCTCACTCAGCGTAGTCCACTGAGTGAGGATCGGGCTGACCATCCTATTAAGCGACACGTCCTTCGACGTGTCGCTTTTTTTCTTCCTTGTGCGAGAACCAAAAAAGTGGCTTGGCTTGCTGCAACGGCTGCTTGAGTGTGTTTGCACGAAGGGGTCTAGATCTCGCGTGCAAGCCGTTACGCTGGCTACTGCCCAACACCTCTCAGGGAGGTGGTCCCCACAATACTCGGTCGTTACTTCGTCAGGATCAGTTTGCCGAGCCGCGTGGCCCGCAACTGGTAAGTCTCTCCGTTATGCGCGATGCTGATGTGGCTTTGGCCTTGCAGCAGCGTATCGCTGTTGACGACCCGCGTGCCTGCATCGCGGTTGCCGGCGGGTTTCGCCGGCGTGGTGACCGCTGCCGTCTTCTGACGGCTGCTGGCTGCGGTGCTGGTGGTGCGGCGCAGGGTCAGCGTGGTCGGGCGCATGGTGTCGGTCATTCGGTTTGATCGGTGACTGTCGATACGATGGAATGAATTCTAAATGATAACTATTCCCATTTACAAAAAATCTTTATCGATCGATAAGTCTGGTCTGATAGTTTGAATCAAAGTGGCGGCCCGCAGGCCGCCGCCGGGTTCAGTGCAGCGGATCGGGGTCCTTGCGACCTTGCGCGTACTCGCGGATCAGGCGAACGGTGTCGATATCCGACGTGCGGTACGCCTCCTTGACGATCCCATGCGTCTGTCGCGCTTCTTCGCTGTCGTCCGTAACCGTCAGCGTCGTGCGGTACTCGAAACGCAGGAACAGTTGGCGGTCGTCGCGCTCCTCGATCGTCATCGTCAGCGAGCCGCCGATCTCGCCATCGGCCGCGCGGATGTCATAGCGGACCTGCTGGTTCGGCGTGAACGTCACGTGGTCGCGCACGGTCGCGTGGCCGTAATGGAGTTCGCGTTCGAGCGTCGTGTCGGTCCGTTCGTGGATGACGCAGCTGTCGAGGCCGATCACGAACAGTTGCGGCTGTTCTGCACGCAATACGAGGCCTTCCCAGAGCTGGTCGCGGGTGAGGCTCGGCACGCCCGGTTCGTCGGAGTTGATCTGGATCAGGTGTTCGAAGTTCAAGGGGCGGGTTCCTTCTGGTGGCGGCTGGCCACATGGTTCAAGAACTTATTGTGACGCAAAACCATCGGCTTCGCGGCTACCTGTGACCCCGATCCGATTCACGCTTCGATGCGGCCCATGCGACCGGTCTGGTAGTCGACGACGGCCTGCCGGATCTCTTCTTCGGTATTCATCACGAACGGGCCGTAGCGGACGATCGGCTCGTTGAGCGGCACGCCGCCGATCAGCAGCAGGTCGAGCGACGTGTCACCCGCAGCGAACGTGGCGGTGTCGCCATCGTCGCCGTAGACGATCATGTGCCGTGCGTCGACCGCCTGCCTGTCAGGCCCGTAGAGGCCCGTTCCGTCGATCGGATAGGCAAACACGCGATAACCGGCCGGCACGGGCTGCGTGACCGTCGCACCCGGCTCCAGCGTGAAGTGCTGGTAGAGAATCGGTGTGCGCGTCTCGATCGCGGCCTGTACGCCGAATGCTTCGCCGGCGATGACGCGCACGCGCGCGCGGCCGTCCGGCGACGTCGCGGTCGGAATGCGTGCGGCCGGGATCTCCTGGTAGCGCGGTGCGATCATCTTGTCGCGGCGCGGCAGGTTGACCCACAGCTGGAAGCCGTGGGAACGCCCGCCTGCGTCGGCGAACGCCGGATCCGGCATCTCGCTGTGCACGACGCCGGCGCCGGCCGTCATCCACTGCACGTCGCCGGGGCCGAGCGTGCCGGTATGGCCGGACGAGTCGCGATGGCGGAAGCGCCCGTCGAGCGCGTACGTCACGGTCTCGAAGCCGCGATGCGGATGGTCGGGCGCGCCCACGGCTTCGCCGGGGGCGTAGTCGACGGGGCCCATTTCATCGAGCAGCAGGAACGGATCGAAGTCCATCAGCAGCCGCGTCGGGAACGGACGGTGAACCACGAAACCGCCGCCTTCGGTGGTGCGAAGCGCGGGGTAGGTACGATCAAGCGAGCGAGCGGTTGTCATGGGAAGCCCTCGAAATCATCGGAATAGCGTTATTTTTGAAACATGGCGTTATTATATTGGGCGTTTTCCCGTCCGATTTGCGGCCGTTCGCAATGGATTGTTCTGAAATTGGAACGATGAGATGAATATCGATGCACATAACCTGAACGACCTGATGTACTTCTCGCAGGTCGTCGAACATGGCGGCTTTTCGGCCGCCGAGCGCGTGCTGGGCATCTCGAAATCGCGTCTGTCGCGACGCCTGACCGAGCTCGAGGCGGCGCTCGGCGTGCGCCTGCTGCAGCGTTCGACGCGCAAGCTCGCGCTGACCGAGGCGGGGGAGTTGTTCTACCAGCATTGCCAGGCGATGCTCGCCGAAGCGCAGGCCGCGATGAACGCGGTGCAGCAGTTGCGCGCGTCACCACGCGGCTCGGTGCGGGTCAGCGTGCCGGTGACGCTGTCGCAGACGATGCTGTCGCGCATCCTGCCCGAATTCCTGCGCCGCTATCCCGAGGTGAAGGTGCATGTCCGCGTGACGAATCGCGTGATCGACCTGTTCGAGGACTCGATCGACGTTGCGTTGCGCGTGCGCTCCGAGCCGCCGCAGAACGCCAACATCGTCGTGCGGCCGCTGTGGCGCACCGAGCAGATGCTGGTGGGCGCGCCGAGCCTGCTGAGCCAGAATGCGCCGCCGCTGGCGCCGGACGACCTGACCGGCTTCGAGACGCTCGATACGCCGAGCGTCGACGGCCGGCACGTATTCAACCTGATCGCGCCGGATGGAACGCGCCACGTGCACGAGCATGATCCGCGGCTCGTGACGGCCGACCTGATGACGATCCGCGAGGCCGTGCTCGATGGCCTCGGCATCGCCGCGCTGCCGGAGATGATGTACGGCAACGCGCTGCGCGCGGGGCAACTGTCGCCCGTGATGCCGGGCTGGACGCTGCCGGTGCCGCAGTTGTATGCGGTGTTCGTGTCGCGGCAGGGGATGCCGCCCGCGGTCCGTGCGTTCGTCGATTACCTGGTCGAGAAGCTCGACCATGGCGCGTACAAAGAGCCGGGTTGCCCCGAGCGCGCGAAGCAGGAAGCGGCGGCCGATGTTTCGGCAACCTGAACACGGCGTGCACGACGACGCAAATTTGTTTTGTCATTGAAGCGTCGTCTGCAATCGCAAGTTTCAATCGACGGAACCTTGAATGCGTGCGCGGGCGGGCCTATATTGAAATCCCATTTCGTGAAGGAAGTTCTGAGCGAAATCAGGTGGCCGCATATATTGTGAGCCAGATAGGGCAGAACGCGCAGTCCGTGCAGACCACGGCAGAGTCGCATTTGCGTTGCTCGAGGCGTAACCGATACCGCCAAAGAGCCCGCCGCCCGAAGGCGCCCGCGTGCGCATGAAAAAAGGCCTTCATCTGGCGATGAAGGCCTTTTACTTTGTGCACGGCCGGTTAGGTGCGGCCGGCTAGGTGCGCAGTTGCGACTGCGAGACGTATGCGCGTTACTTCGCTTTTGCGCCCGGCTCCGTCACGAAGCCGAGCTTCGTCAGCCCGCCTGCCTGCGCATCCGACATCACTTCCGCGACGTGCTCGTACGCAACCTTGCGATCCGCGCGCAGATGCAGCTCCGGCTGCGGCGTGCGTTTCGCGGCTTCCGCGATGCGCGCCTGCAACTGTTCGCGCGTGACCGTGTGGTCGTCCCACAGGATCGTGCCGTCGCCCTGGATCGCGACGTCGACGGTCTGCGGCTTTTCGTCGACGGGCTGGCTGCTGGCGTGCGGCAGGTCGATCTTCACCGCATGCTGCATCGCCGGGATCGTCACGAGAAAAATGATCAGGAGTACGAGCATGACGTCGACGAGCGGCGTCATGTTGATCTCGCTCATCACGGCATCGTCGTCATCGTCGCTGAAACCGGTGTTCATGGCCATGGTTCACCTCGTCTCAGCTGGCGGCGCGCGATGCGAGACGCAGGCCGTCGCGCGTCGACGACGACGCGAGGCTCGCGCCCGTCACGAAGTACGCGTGCAGACCGTGCGCGAAGCGGCGCAGCTTGCTGACGACGCCCTTGTTCGCGCGGGTCAGTGCGTTGTAGCCGAGCACCGCGGGAATCGCGACGAACAGGCCGAAGGCCGTCATGATCAGCGATTCGCCGACAGGGCCCGCGACCTGGTCGATCGACGTCTGGCCGGTGGCGCCGATCGCGAGCAGCGCGTGGTAGATGCCCCAGACCGTGCCGAACAGGCCGACGAACGGCGCCGTGCTGCCGACCGAGGCGAGGATCGCGAGGCCGCTCTGCATGCGCGAGATGCCTTCGTCCATCGTGTCCTTCAGGCAGCGCGTGACCCAGTCCGATACGTCCATGCGGTCATGCAGGTGCGGTTGCGTCTGATGGTGGTGGTCGGCGGCTTCCTTGCCCGACAGCGCGAGCGCGAGGAACGGGTTGTCGTTCGGCGTCGATGCGGCGAGGCCGAGCTTCTTGATGCCGTCGTCGAAATTGTCGGAATGCCAGAATGCCTGTTCGGCATTCTTCGTGAGGCGGTTCAGGCGGATCACGTTCCAGCCCTTGATGACGATCACGATCCACGACAGGACCGACATCACGAGCAGCGTGATCGCAATGGCGCGCGTGACGAAATCACCTTGCGCCCAGACGTGCGCGATACCGTAGCTTTGCATTTTTGTTTCCTTTGAATCTTCCGGATGAGGCAGGTTAGTCGGTGAGCCCGAAGCTGTAGGGCTGTGTGCGGGCAGCGCGGATCGCCTGGCCGTTCTCGACGTACGGACGGCAGGTGGTCGAGCGCATCGCGTCGAGTGCGGCATCGTCGAGGCGCGGATAGCCGCTGCTCTTCTGCAGATCGATACTTTCGATCTTGCCGGTCACGCCGACGACGAAGTGAACATAGGCGGTACCCGATTCGCCGCGGCGGCGCGACATCGACGGATAGTCGGGCTTCACGAAGTTGCATTGGAGCGTCGGCACGTTCTTCGGCGCGCTGACCTGCATCGTTTCGCGCGCCGGGCCCGGCGTGGCGGCTGGTGCCGCGGGAGCGGGCGCGGCCGGAGCAGGCGTTGGGTCGGCGGCAGGCGCGGGGGTGGGCGACGGAGCCGGCGAGGGCGCAACCGGCTGCGGCGTCGGCTTCGCCGCTTTCTGCACCGGCTTCGGCTCGACCTTGGGTTTCACGCGCGGCACGGGCTTCGGCGGTGCGGGCTGCGGGATCGACTCGGCCGCGACCTGCTGCGCGATCGGCGCAGGCGTGATGAGCTGCGCGGTGATCGTCTGGACTTCGACCGATTTCGGCGGCGGCGCGTTGCGATGGAGCCACGCGGCCGTCAGCATGATCGCGTGTGCGGCAAGCACACCGACCGCGACGACGATCACTCGGGGATTCATACGTGGTGCAGCCGGCATGGCGCCGGCAGGAGCGAGATGCGAAGCCTGCATGTTAGCTTGAAAGAACGACGTCGCACCCGGGGCGCGGCAGGTGAATCGGCATCACTTGCGGAAGATCAGCAGCGAGATGCAAACGGTGGTTACGAATCCGATCAGCAATTCCATCACAGGCTCCTTGACAGGTAAGCCGTTGGCTCGCGCGGACGGTGGCTTGCTGACGGTCAAAACAAAAAATGCGGCCTGGGCCGCATACGCACGCTCGGTGCAGCTCAGGCCGCCTTGCGGTCGTAGAACGTGACCGGGATCGGATGAGCATGATGCTCGACACCGCACCGGCTCGCGCAGACGCCTTGTTCGGCCATGAGGTCGCGTACGGACTCCTCGCACTTGCCGCAGCACGTGGCCACGCCGAGCTCGAACTGGAGTTCATCGAAAGAGTTCACGCCCTCGGCAAGGGACGCGCGAATCTTGCGATCGGAAACAGACTTGCACACGCAGACGATCATGATGAGTTGCGATAGCTAACGTTAATGCGAATTATTATCATTAATTTTGCGGGTGTTGACAAGCCTGGGTCGGGCTTTTTTTAAGGTCATCGGACCCTTGAAACGGCGGGAGCGGGGAAGCTGGGGCGGGGAGCCGGCGCACCGGCCCGTGTCAGGCGGTCGCGCAGACGCGCGCGTTCGGCGAGGAAATGGTGACGGATTCGACCGGCGCATCGAGGCCGAGCAGCGTGGACGCGAGCGCGTGCAACTGCAGGCCGTCGCTCGTCGAGCAGAAGCGCGGCGGCGCGGCATGCGTGCCGGCCGGCGCGCGCAGCCCGCGTTCGTCGAGCACCCGTGCGAGCTGGCGGGCGATGGCATCGCTCGTGTCGACGATCGTCAGGCGCTCGCCAACAAGGTCACGAATCGTTTCCGTGAAGAACGGATAATGCGTGCAGCCGAGTACCAGCGTATCGGCACCGTCGTCGAGCATCGGCTGGATGTAACGCTCGAGCAACGCGCGCAACGCGGGCGAGTTCGTGTCGCCGCGTTCGATCGCTTCGACGAGCCCGTGGCCGGGTTGGCAGATGAAGCGGCGGCCGGCGCCGTAGCGGTCGAGCAGCGCCTGGAAGCGCGGGCTGTTCAACGTCGATTGCGTGGCAAGGACGCCCGCGACGCCGGTCTCGGACAGCGCGGCGGCCGGCTTGATGCCCGGCTCGACGCCGACGAGCGGGATCGACAGGCATTCGCGGATGGCCGCGATCGCCCGTGCCGTTGCCGTGTTGCACGCGATGACGAGCGCTTTCGCGCCTTCGCGGGCGAGCCACTCGCCGATGGCCAGCGTGCGTTCCGTGATGAAGGCCTCGTCGCGCGGGCCATATGGCGCGTGGTGCGAGTCGGCGACGTAGACGAACGATTCGTCCGGCAGGTGCGCGCGTGCGGCGCGCAGCACCGACAGGCCGCCGAGCCCCGAGTCGAAGATGCCGACAGGGGCGGCGGCGCGCGGCGCGGTAGCGTGGGACGGGTTCGTCATCGTCAGGCAGGCGGCGGGCTGGCGGGCAGGGCGATTACTCGGCCGAACCCATCATCGTTTGCTGATAGTTCTGCAGGCCGACCTTGCCGATCAGGTCGATCTGCGTTTCGAGCCAGTCGATGTGCTCTTCGGTGTCGTCGAGGATCTTCTCGAAGATCTCGCGCGACACGTAGTCGCGCACCGATTCGCAGTAGGCGATCGCTTCCTTGCAGGTGGACTGCGAGATCTGCTCGAGCTTCAGGTCGCACTTCAGGATCTCTTCGGTTTCCTCGCCGACGAGCAGCTTGTGCAGGTCCTGCAGGTTCGGCAGGCCGTCGAGCATGAACACGCGCTCGATCAGCCAGTCGGCGTGCTTCATTTCGCCGATCGACTCGTCGTATTCGTGCTTGCCGAGCTTGTCGAGGCCCCAGTGCTTGTACATGCGCGCATGCAGGAAGTACTGGTTGATCGCCGTGAGTTCATTCTTCAGTTGGGCGTTCAGATATTCGATGACTTTCTTGTCGCCTTGCATGGCTGTTCCTTGTTCAGTGGGGCTTCAGAAACCGAACGATAATCGCTCGAACGAGAAAAGCCAAGCCTCGAAGCCTTGTCGGGCCTGCCTTTTGCGTGTAATGAGAATCAGCCTTGAATAACCGGCCGCGCACAATAATGAGAATGAGAAGTAAAAAGGCCGGACTCCCGTCCGGCCTTTCGTTCGATCGCGCTTAAGCGGTGGCGACCGGGATCTTGCCGATCTTCGCCTGCCATTCCTTCGGACCCGTCTGGTGCACCGACGTGCCCGACGAATCGACGGCGACCGTCACCGGCATGTCCTGCACGTCGAACTCGTAGATCGCTTCCATGCCGAGGTCTTCGAACGCGAGCACCTTCGCGCCGCGGATCGCCTTCGACACGAGGTAGGCCGCGCCGCCGACCGCCATCAGGTAGGCCGCCTTGTGCTTCTTGATCGCGTCGATCGCGACCGGGCCGCGCTCGGCCTTGCCGACCATCGAGATCAGACCCGTCTGAGCGAGCATCGTCTCGGTGAACTTGTCCATGCGCGTGGCCGTCGTCGGGCCGGCCGGGCCGACCACTTCATCACGCACCGGATCGACCGGGCCGACGTAGTAGATCACGCGGTTCGTGAAATCGACCGGCAGCTTCTCGCCCTTCGCGAGCATGTCGGCGATGCGCTTGTGCGCGGCGTCGCGGCCGGTGAGCATCTTGCCCGACAGCAGCAGCGTCTGGCCCGGCGTCCAGCTCGCGACTTCTTCCGGCGTCAGCGTGTTCAGGTCCACGCGCTTGCTGGTTTCCGTGTTCGGTTCCCACTGCACCTTCGGCCAGGCGTCGAGCGACGGCGCTTCCAGCTTGGCCGGGCCCGACCCGTCGAGCACGAAGTGCGCGTGGCGCGTGGCCGCGCAGTTCGGGATCAGCGCGACCGGCTTCGACGCCGCGTGCGTCGGCGCCGCCATGATCTTCACGTCCAGCACGGTCGCGAGGCCGCCGAGGCCCTGCGCGCCGATGCCGAGCGCGTTGACCTTTTCGTGCAGTTCCACGCGCAGTTCCTCGACCCAGTCCTTCGGGCCGCGCGCGATGATTTCCTGGATGTCGATCGGCTCCATCAGCGATTCCTTCGCCATCAGCATCGCCTTCTCGGCGGTGCCGCCGATGCCGATCCCGAGCATGCCCGGCGGGCACCAGCCGGCGCCCATCGTCGGGACCGTCTTCAGCACCCAGTCGACGATCGAATCGGACGGATTCAGCATCACGAACTTCGACTTGTTTTCCGAGCCGCCGCCCTTCGCCGCGACCTGCACGTCGACCTTGTCGCCCGGCACGATCTCGTAGTGGATCACGGCCGGCGTGTTGTCCTTCGTGTTCTTGCGGGCGCCTTCCGGCGGATTGACGATCGACGCGCGCAGCACGTTGTCCGGGTGCGTGTAACCGCGGCGCACGCCTTCGTTGATCATGTCGGTGAGGCCCATCGTCGCGCCGTCCCAGCGCACGTCCATGCCGACCTTCACGAAGATCGTCACGATGCCGGTGTCCTGGCAGATCGGGCGCTTGCCTTCCGCGCACATGCGGCTGTTCGTGAGGATCTGCGCGATCGCGTCCTTCGCCGCCGGGCTCTCTTCCAGCTCGTACGCGCGGCCGAGGGCCTGGATGTAGTCGAGCGGGTGGTAGTAGCTGATGTACTGCAGCGAATCCGCGATGCTCTGGATCAGGTCTTCCTGTTTGATGACGGTCATGGCTGAGACTCTGTGGGGATAGTGGGGAAGGGTTTGCCGACGGTTCAGGCCGCCGGTCGGGACGCCGCGGGCGCGTGCGCCTCGTGGAAATGGGCCGGGTGCGTGTGCGTCGTCAGGCGATCGACCCACGCCATCACGAGCGCCGACACGAGGAACGACACGTGGATGATCACCTGCCACATGATCGCGTGCGTCGTGTGCTGGTCGGGGTTGATGAAGGTCTTCAGCAGGTGGATCGACGAAATGCTGATCAGCGCCATCGACAGCTTGACCTTCAGCACGCCCGCGTTCACGTGGTCGAGCCACTCGGGCTCGTCGGGGTGGCCCTCGATGCCGAGCCGCGACACGAACGTTTCATACCCGCCGACGATCACCATGATCAGCAGGTTCGAGATCATCACCACGTCGATCAGGCCGAGCACGGCGAGCATCACGCTGATTTCGTCGAGGCCGGTCGCATGCGACAGCAGGTGCCAGACTTCCTTCAGGAACAGGAACACGTAGACGCCCTGCGCGACGATCAGGCCGAGATAAAGCGGAACCTGGAGCCAGCGGCTCATGAAAATCAGCGCGGGAAGGGGGCGAAGCGGGCGGCGGCCGGGACGGCCGGGCGAATGCGGGGCGGACATGTCGGGGTACGGGCGCGGTGCGCAGGTATCGGGGGTAATCTTGAAAAGGCGCGCTATTGTAACGCGTCGGCCGGCGCCGCTGCAGCGACGCGCCGGCCCTGCCGGGGACGGATCAGGAAGCGGCCGCCGGCACGCGTTTCACGCGCAGGCTCGCGAGCACGATACCGGTGACCACACAGGCGAGCGCGATGCCGTGCGCGAGCGTCGGGCGCTCGCCGAGGAACGCGATGCCGTACGCGGCCGCGGCGATCGGCAGCACCGCGCTGAACACGCCGGCGAGGCTGCCCGGCACGTGCCGGATGCCCTTCATCCACAGCCAGAACGAGAAGATGCTGGCCGACAGCCCGTACCAGACGACGAGCGCCCAGGTGCCGGCGGGCACGCTCGCGTAATCGAAGCGCCACAGCGCGGTTGCGCCGAGCGGCAGCATCAGGAACAGGCCGAACAGGTGGGTGTACGCGCAGATGTCGATCGGCGCGAGCGTTTGCGTGAGCCGGCGCGACAGGATCACGTAGATCGATTCGCAGCAGACCGCGCCGAGGATCAGCAGGTTGCCCGCCAGCGAGCCGGACGCATCGCCCTGCGCGCCGTGGCCGGTTGCACTGCCGTTGGCGAGGTTGATCGTCACGACGCCGACGATCGCGAGCGCGATCGACACGAGCGCACGGCCGTTCGGTTTTTCACGCAGGATCAGCCACGCGAACAGCGCGACGATCGCCGGGATCGTGCTCGTGATGACGCCCGCGGCCACCGCGCTCGTGCGCTGCACGCCGTTGAGCATCAGCAGCGTGAACATGAAGGTGCCGAAGAACGCCTGCAGGAACAGGTTCAGCCATTCGCCGCGCTTCACCGCGCGCATCTTCACGGGGCTGAACAGCGGCCACAGCACGGCGATCGCGATCACGAAGCGCAGCGTGGCGAGGATGGCAACCGGGACGAATACAACGATGGATTTACCGATACCGACGTTGCTGCCGACGAACAGCATCGACAGGATGAGGAAGAGGGCGTAGCGATTCAAGCTGGAGTCCGGAAGGCGAGTTCAGTTAGGATTGTAGGGTCGCGGTTGTAACAGCGTAAAGCCGACCTCGATGCGGTGCCCTGCGCACGACGGCCATGCCGCGTAAGTGACGGGTAAGTTCGAGCGCTTATCGTGGAAACTGCCGGGCCGCGAGTCACGTTCGCGTGATGTGGTGCGGTGCAGCATCGTGCGCAGGCCTTCGCGGTCGCGTGCAGGTGGTGGGAGACAGCGGCGCGCAGGCGCCGGCCAGGACGACGCGCGGCGCGCACGATCGCGCCGCCATGCAGAGGATTCATGTTCACCAAGGGGTAGTCGATGTCTGCGATTGAATCGGTTCTTCACGAAACCCGTCAGTTCGCGCCGCCCGCGGCGCTCGAGAAGACGGCGACCATTTCCGGCATGCCGGCCTATCGCGCGCTCGTCGCCGAGGCCGAGCAGGATTACGAAGGCTTCT
>NZ_JACFYV010000213.1:0-11386 GCF_016759955.1 Burkholderia sp. KCJ3K979 | reverse complement strand
CTTCAAGCCAGCCTCGGCTTCCTTCAAGATGCCGATGATCTGTTCTTCGGTGAATCGCTTTTTCATTGCCGTTCCTCTCTGGAACGGACTCTACACCGTCACCGTACTAAACGCGGGGAGCAGGTCACCCAGATTATCTGCAAAGGGTTTACGTTCGATACCACGGTGGAGGCCGAAGCTCGGGCACGCACCACCGAGTCGGAGATGGATCAGGGGCGGTTCGCCTCATGAGTCGAAGCCAAGCGCACCAGCCTAGGCCAAGCGCTCAAACGTTACCGGATCAATCACTGGCTCCGACAGCCTCTCCGATATTTCCCGCTGGCCAACCTCACGGGCGCAGGAAATCGCTCTCATCACGACTCCATGATATACAGGCATTGATTTCTCTCGAACGAGACGGCCCCCTCTTGCGTCTCCATTGTGTACCTGATGGTCGACGTGGTAGACAGTGCTACGCGTAGCCGGATAATGTCTCTGATATACATGGACGCGATAACAAGGCGGAAATCCTGATTCGCAACCTATTCGGCTCCATCTTCACGCCCGCGATCTTCCATGGAAGCCTGACATCACGCTGTCTCGCCACCATACTGTAATCACGCTGTCTCGCCACCATACTGTAGTATTTGTGCATGCCTGCTTCTGGCATGGGCACGATTGCCTACTGTTCAAGTGGCCAGGGACCTGCCCGGATTTCTGGTAGGAGAAGATTGGGTAAAACCAAGTAAACGGCAGCCGGGCCAAGGAAGCTATGCTGGCAAATGGCCGGCGCGCTGGTATTATTTTGGGAGTGCACTCTGCGCGGCGCTAGGGAAAATATCGAGGGCGCAACACAAAGCCTTGCCAATCGGCTTCGTAGTGACGCCCCATCTTTTGAGATACGGGGATGAAGCAAGGGTATCTGTCGGAATATTTTGAAGGGGTCGCCGCGAAGAGACTCAGCGCGGTAGAAGCCGACGAGACACGGTCAAACCAGCACGAATATCATGCTACGAAAAAGGTTCGGGCATTTCTCGGGAGTCCTGAAGAGAAAACGAGAATACCTGCTCGTTTCCTCTATCTCACCGACGATGACCCCACCCCTATTGTGGAAGATGCGTTCCTGACGCTCTATAACTGCCGAAAAGGCAAGCCACGTGCTCCAGAATACCATCTATATTTCCCTACCACGACCGTATCTCTGAATGCCAGCGAAGGGGATCTGCTTGTTATCGCCAAAAAGCGTGATGGTGGCCTGCTCGTCATCATTGCCGAGAATGGTTCAAGCATTGGGCGGCAAATTGAATGGTTGTTTGGATTTGTGGACCTTGCACATCCCGGCTTCTCAGTCAAATCCGAGCTGGAAACGGAGCAGGATCGCATCGAGTTTGCCTCGCGGTTCATTCTGGAAAATATCGGCATTGCGGTGGAAACCTCCGAGGACACGTACCTTGATGACATGCTTTCTCGCTTCGCCGGCCGCTTTCCGACTACCCGTGAATTTTCAGCATATGCTCGATCAACCCTCAAAGATCTTTCACCACAGGATCAGCCAGATCTTGTCTTGATGACCTGGATGGAGCGAGAGGAAATCCTCTTCCGCACGCTTGAGCGTTATCTTATTGCCGACCGTCTATCGCAGGGATTTACCGGCACGGCTAGTGACGGCGTTGTTGATGTTGATGGTTTCCTATCGTTCTCCCTGTCGGTCCAAAACCGGCGCAAAAGCCGCGTCGGCCTTGCCTTAGAAAACCATCTGGAATTGCTGTTCGCCGAAAACGGCCTTCGCTACACGCGGACAGCAGTGACGGAGAACAAGGCAAAGCCTGATTTTCTGTTCCCAGGGGTGGCCGAATACCATAATCCGGCGTTCGATTCACTGAAGCTTACCATGCTCGGCGTGAAATCGACCTGCAAGGACCGCTGGCGGCAGGTCCTCGCCGAAGCAGACCGGATTGATGACAAGCATCTTCTGACGCTAGAAACAGCAATCTCAGCAAATCAAACTGACGAAATGGCAGCAAAGCGGCTGCAGCTCATTCTACCGCGCAGTCTGCACCAAACTTATACCCCCTCCCAGCAGGCATGGCTCATGGACTTGCAAACATTCATCGGCCTGGCACAACAGCGTCAGAATTACTAATAGCGATGAACTCTGCCGCCATGAATAGTGCTAAGAAAAAGTTAGGCTGGGACGCAGATCAGCTTAGGGTGATCGAGCAAGATAAGGATGCCCGGCTTGTCGTGGAGGCGGGGCCCGGAACCGGAAAGACGGCCGTTGCTTGTGCGCGCCTTGCCCACCTGATCATTGAAGAAGATCTCGAACCAAGCAACACTTGGATGATCAGTTTCACGAGGACCGCCGTAGCAGAGATCCGTGCGCGGCTTCAATCATACGTCGGCGATGCATCCTTTGCCATCCGGATCGCGACCATCGACTCGCATGCGTGGTCCATCCATTCCGGGCATGACCAGAATGCTAGGCTGACTGGATCTTACGAAGAGAATATCGCCCGAGTCATCGAGCTATTGAAAACTGACGAGGATGTGGCAGACGAGCTGTCGCAGATTGAGCACGTCGTTATTGACGAGGCGCAGGACCTCGTTGGACCGCGAGCGGACCTGATCGAGGCACTAGTGGCACGGCTGCCTTCGGACTGCGGGGTCACAGTCTTCGCCGACGAAGCCCAAGCAATCTATGACTTCTCCGACGACAACACTGGACGTCGCAATGCGGCAGGTTCCATACTCGATAAGTCGTTGCTCGATCGTTTGCGGGCCACGAAAGCACTGGGCTTCACTACGCTGGTCCTAAAGGGGATTCATCGCACGTCCTCTCCTGGACTCCGAAAGATCTTTTCGGAATTGCGCCAAGACGTCCTCGACAAACAGAAACACCGCAATGGATTACACGCTGCGACAGCAGAACGAATCCGCGCGCTGGCCGACAAGCGCGGGCTGAAGTGGACCGAGATGAAAGTCGCTGACTTTACCAGCGACGATCTGCTGCTTTTCAGAACTCGTGCCGAAGTACTAATGGCGTCGCAGTTCTGTGACTCTCCCCATCGGCTGCGCCTGTCTGGCTATGGGATGACGCTACCGGCATGGCTGGCAATCTGTTTCTTTGACTTCGTGGAGCCGTTCCTCGCAGAGCGACACTTTCTCGATCTTTGGGTGACGCGCATCGAAAACAAGATCGCTCCTCAGTACGGGGCCGTCGAAGCCTGGCAGCACCTCTTGCGCGTTGCAGGGTGCAGGGATGGGAGCATCGACATGCAGAGGCTGAGACGGCGACTGGGCCAGACCCGGCCCCCGGTCGAGCTAACTGTCCCTGAGTTCGGCCTTCACGGCCCGATAGTTGGAACAATTCACGCGAACAAAGGTCGCGAGGCGAGCAATGTCCTCCTCCTCTTGCCGAACGGCGCGAAGTTCGAGAGTATCGATGATGAGATCGAAGAGGCACGGGTGCTTTTTGTCGGCGCCACGCGAGCGCGCATATCCCTCACCGTCGGCGAGATCAACGCCTTTAGAGCATCAACTTTGCCATCGGGACGGGTTCATCACACCGCAAGAAATGGCAAATCGACAATGGTCGAGATTGGTCGTGACGGCGACATCACCGCACGCAGTCTCGTTGGCCGCCGCGAGTTCAACGCAGCCAATGCCTCGGAGGGCCAAGCTTTTCTGACTAAGGTCACCGATGTTGTCACCACCTACAAACTCGAAGCCGATCCTGATCTCAATTGGCGCTACAGGATCCTTGCTGGTAGTGAGGGGCCCTGTGTTGGTGCCCTGTCGCGCAACCTCACATACGACCTCCGGGAAATACTCGCGAACAAAAACCAGAAGCACAGCCACAAGCCGCCGAGATACGTGAAGCATGTGAGAGGTCAGGGCTGCGCAACGATCGTTCTAGGCCCCGACGACACTGATCTTGAGGCCCTGAATGAGCCGTGGGCTTCCTCCGGTTTCGTTCTGACACCGAGAATTGCAGCGTTCCCCCCCTTCTTTTTTTTCGGCCGGAGGTAGCTCCCATGGAGGACAAATCACAGGATAGAGATATCGTCGCCTGCAGGCTTGCCGAGGACCTCGTCGGGCCGCGTGCAGAGTACGAGGAACTGACTGCACGTCCGTCCGATGTGTATCTCACCGGCATCCTCTGGCCCCAGCGCACGGCGATGTCAGGGGAAGATGACGATCGCCTTGGAACGGCGGGCGCAGGCTCAGGTGAGGAGAGCGACGGCGAAAATGACGCTGTCAGAACCGGTTCGATCCAGAAACCCTCCGTGGCCGGCATATCGTTCAGCGCCGCATCAAGTGATGTACCGCTAGTTCGAGTCATCTGCAGCTTCGCCACATACCGGATTGAAAAGCGAGACGGCGGCGACATCTGGATTCGCCAGCCTCACCGGGGCGAAATTGCGTGCCTCGATCTGGTGCCCGGTCCAACGCGCGAGATCGCGCTTGCGGCATACGGTGAGGGACTACCCGACGTCTCACTGAGTGTCCGATGCATCAATGCCGGGAGCGCCGTCTTGGCCACTCTAGCTCTCGTGAATTCAGCCGTTCCAGAGCGGGGCCGAAACGAGATCGAGGCCGCGTCGCTGTTCCAGACGTCGCTTCGCGTCGAACCCTGTGAGGGCACCCTGCTGGTGCCAAAGCCTCCTCGACGCGCGACGCCGATGCATCAACGAGGTGGCTGTGGAACTGGCTCAGTCAGCGACGAGGAAAGCGGGATACTGCTTTACAGGAGAGTGGCGGAGTTCGCTGTCGGACATGTCTGCTCAGCCGGGTGGGAAACCGCGGATCACGCAGCCGGAATGCAGCCCAGTGCACGATGGGTTGGGACGTCTTGGCTCCCGTCAGCCATCGTTGAGAGCGTTGACCCGAATGGTCATGCCTTCTTTTCCGGGATTGGCAAGGAGAGCGGGGCGTTCGATCCGCTTTCGGCCGAGGCACTGGCCTCCGCCGACATGACGACCCTCGAGAAAGGGCTACAGCTCTTCTGCGATGCCTACGAGCGCTGGGTACAAGTGCAGCGAAAGCGAATCGACGACGCGACGGACGTGTGTCCTGAACTGAAGTACGTCGCTGAAGCACATCTTGCTCGATGCGAGGAGGCGCTCGGGCGCATGCGAGCATCGGTCGTCGAACTCGGCAACGATCCGCGACTGCGGCGAGCCTTTCAGCTGGCAAACCTCGCCATGCACCTGCAGCACTCGTGGGACAGTTCCAAGAGCCGCCACGGCCCACTGCGCTGGCGGCCGTTCCAGCTGGGGTTCCTGCTTCTCAGTGCACCGTCCTCGGTCATCCGCGAACACAAGCACCGTAGAGTCATGGATCTCCTCTGGTTCCCCACCGGCGGCGGCAAGACCGAGGCATACCTCGCACTGATCGCGTGCATCGCCGTGTATCGCCGCCTCTCGGATGATCCGAATGACCACAGTGGCGTCTGCGCCCTCATGCGCTACACGCTCCGCCTGCTCACGACCCAGCAGTTTGCCCGGTCTGCCGCGATGATCGTCGCTCTGGAGGCTATACGCTCCGGCCGGGTTGCGTCCCCCGACGGCTTACCGCTTCAAGGCGACGAGCCGTTCTCGATCGGCCTGTGGGTTGGCGGAGACGCCACTCCCAACAAACGCGCAGATGCATTCGCTTCGCTCCGGGGGTCTTCGGAGGTGGCGTCCCCAAAGCAGCTTGCGCGCTGCCCCGCCTGTGGCGAGAAACTGAAATGGTCTATGGCGAGCGTCACCTCACCCGTTGACGCCGAATGCACGAACAGGGCGTGCACGATGTACGGGAACTTGCCTGTCTTCACAGTAGACGATGATGTCTACGACAGCCGACCGACACTACTGATCGGAACGGCCGACAAGTTCGCGCAGATCGTCCGCGAGAAGAGAACCAACAGCCTATTCGGCGTTTCGGATGGCTCTCCGCCGGACCTCATCATCCAGGACGAGTTGCATCTCATCTCTGGTCCCCTCGGGACGATCGCTGGGGCGTATGAGGCAGCATTCGACCTGATGTTCGCCGCGCGAGGGCATCGAGCAAAGGTCATCGGCTCGACTGCAACGATTCGCAGAGCGTCGGAGCAGGTGCTGGCACTGTTTGATCGTGAAGCATTCCAGTTCCCGCCGCCGGCGATCGATCACGACGACTCCGGTTTTGCGGTTCGTGATCGGCGGCCAAAGGCAGTGGGAAGACGCTATCTTGGCGTCACCACGGCCGGTCGGTCGGCAAAGTTTGCCCTGCAAGCCGTCGCAGGTTCGCTGCTGCAAACGACTTTTGGGGCTTTTAGCGATGATGTTCGCCGGGACGCCTACTGGACGCTCGTTGGGTACTTCAACTCACTTCGTGAGCTTGGCGGTGCACTCGTCCTCATGCAGGACGACGTCACCGACAGTATCGCGCTGTACGCTGACGCACGCTCCGAAGAGAGAAGGCCTCTTAGCAACGTCGAGGAACTGACATCAAGAAGGACTCAGGAAGACATCCGCGAGATGCTCGACCGTCTCGATATCAAGGTCGGCCTTCCCGGTGCAGTCGATGCGGTACTCGCGACGAACATGGTCAGTGTCGGCGTAGATATCTCGCGTCTGGGACTGATGCTGGTCAACGGGCAACCCAAAACCATCGCCGAATACATCCAGTCCACCAGCCGCGTTGGTCGCGGAGAAGTGAGCGGACTGGTGGTCTCTGTACTCAACAATGCCAAGGCGCGCGACCGTTCACATTTCGAGGCGTTTTGCAGCTGGCACCGCACCCTCTACAGGGATGTGGAAGCAACAAGCGTCACCCCCTTTGCGTCACGGGCTCGCGACAGAGTACTGCATGCTGCGCTGGTAGCTGCGGTCCGTCATCTTGTTCCCAATATGCTCGATTCTCCAAACATGGATGACGAAGCAGAAGACAACGCAATGGACCTAATAGACCTACTCGTCGAGCGCGCGAAGCGGATCGATCCCGAAGAGACCGCCGTCCAAGAAGAACTGGAACGACGTCTCGACACATGGAGAGCGAGGCTACCCGAGTTCTACTGGAGTGACTTCAAGGGAGGAAAATCCCTACTTCAGAGCGCCGAGCGGGCCGCCGCTCGCCGGGCCGCCGGCCGAGACACCGGTGCAGCATGGCCGACCCTCAACTCCATGCGGACTGTCGAAGCCGGCAGTCCCTTCAGGATGGCACCTGTCCTCAAGGCAAAGGATGATACACATGAAGAATGATCTTCAGGAACTGCGGCGCAGCGCAGTCGTTTCTACATTCGGGCCTGGCTCGATTGTAGATTTCAGAGCGGGTGGAGGAGCCGTTTCGGGTATCGCTGCGGGACTCGAGGAGTGGGATCGCTCCTTTCCTCCAGCTGGTCTGGCCCACCCGCAGGTGATCCGTGAGACGCGCTTGCAGAAGAAGCTTGGCGTTAAGGGCTTCAGGACACCGCCTGTGACGCTCGAGCGGGGAAAGGATGATGATCCGGACACCCGGCGCCTTGTCGCCGTGCGCTTCCCGAAATGGCTACAGTGCCCGAAGTGCGATGTCATCAAGCCGGAAAGGCGATGGAAGAACGATCCGGGCAAGGCCTATCGCTATTGCCCTACCTGCACGGAAAAATCCAATGGAGGTAACAAGGTCTTCGTCATCCCGGTCCGTTTCGTCATGGCCTGCAAGCATGGCCACGTAGACGAGTTTCCTTGGGACTGGTGGGTAGGGCACGAGCCAGGTTGTTCGGTTTCGAAGCGTGACAACGCAGAGCGTCATCCCGGGCTGATCCTACAATCCGAGAAACCTGGTCTCGTTGGACTTATCGTCAGTTGCCCAAAATGTGGCGCACGCCGGTCAATGGACGGCGTCTTCTCGAAGAAAACATGGGAACATGGTCCGAAATGCCGGGGGCGTCGACCATGGCTGACCGATGGTGACGAACAATGCGGCAAGGGGCAGTACGCCGTCCAACGAGGCGCGTCAAATCTCTACTTCGCCGTGACGGAGTCGGCCCTTAGCATTCCGCCTTGGTCCGACCGATTACAGGAGGTCCTAGGTGCCTGGTGGAGTTCTCTCACCAATCTCGACGACCTGTCAAAGTTGGAGGCGTACATCAACTTCCTTGCGAAAGGTGATCTGGAGAGCACCCTGAGGGAGCTGGAGATGTCGCCCGCAGAACTGGCAGAGGCGATCCGGACCCGACTCACGGCGTACGGACAGCTGCGAACCGACGACCTGCGCCCGGCAGAATATCGGCAATTCGTCACCGAACCTGGTCGCAGCCGAAACCCTGGGATCGACTTCGAAACCCGTAGGGAATCCGTATCCCCGGAGATATCTCCGTGGTTCTCGCGAGTGGTACGGGCGGTGCGCCTACGCGAGGTTCGCGCGATTAAGGGATTCACCCGGATCAATCCACCCGGCGATCCGGACTCGCCCGAGATTGCTCGACTCTCCAAGGAGCCACTTGAATGGCTCCCGGCGATTGATGTGCGCGGTGAAGGTATCTTCCTTGCACTGAATGAGGAACAGCTGTCAACCTGGGAAAACCGACCAGATGTCAACGCGCGCGTCTCCGAGTGCGAGATTCGACGCCAAGAGGACTGGAAGGAGCGCTATGGCGATGACGCGAAGCTACCTTTGGCGATAACCCCGCGCTACATGCTCTGTCACACCCTTGCACACGTGCTCATGCGCCAATTGACACTGGAGTGCGGTTACTCCTCAGCGTCCCTGCAGGAAAGGATATATGCCGGGACTGGCAATGAGCAGATGGCCGGGATTCTGATCTACACCGCGACAACTGACTCGGACGGAACGCTCGGCGGCCTCGAACGGCAGGGAAAGGCGGGACGTATCGAGGGTATCGTGCAGCGTGCGATCGAGGCGATCGAGTGGTGCTCATCCGATCCGCTCTGCATCACGGACATGATGGGAGCGATCAGCAGCTATTCGCATTCGGTGTGCCACGCCTGCTGCCTTGCTCCCGAGACATCATGCGAAGCCTTCAACAGCTTCCTCGACCGCGCGCTCCTGACCGGTGACGGAACGGGTTCCGGCCTCGGGTACTTCGAAGACATGCTCAGGAGAACGTAATGGCAGTGCTCTGGCCGAGGAAACTGCCCCGTTCGGTACTGGATGATCCGAGACGCCGGGCGGAGGTTCGTGTGTATGACAGGCTCGCCCATGTTCTCGACGACACTTTTCATGTCTTCTACTCGAGCCCGTGGCTGGGTACAGACAGGCTGGGAAACGAGAAGGATGGTGAATGTGACTTCCTGATCGCACACCCCAGCCACGGCATACTAACGATCGAGGTTAAAGGGGGAAAAGAAATTTCGTTCGATCCGAAGGACGCGCAGTGGCGGAGCAAGGATCATGGCGATTTCGTCCACAAGATCAAGGACCCGGTAGCGCAGGCGCGAAGTGCAAAGTATGAAATCCTCAAACGGCTCAACGAGTCACGCAGATGGCCACGCCGCTACATACATGCCGCTCATGGGGTTATTTTCCCTAGCGCAGGGTCACCTCCCAGCAATCTCGGAGCTGATCGTCCGACCCGGATTTTCTGTTGTTCACACCAGTTACAGTACGGTCTGCGCGAGTGGGTCGCCGAACGACTAAAGGAAGGGCAAAGTCCTGATAACTGCGAGCCTCTCGGTCACGACGGCATAGCGGCACTGGAGAAGCTGCTGGCACATCCCTTTACCCTGAGTTTCCGGATCGGCGCCGCTCTCGCAGAAGCTGTCGGAGAGTTCCGCGTCCTTGAGCCCTCCCAGTACTATGTCCTCGACGCTATCACCGAAATCCCACGGGCACTGATTCGGGGCGCCGCAGGCACCGGCAAAACCGTGGTTGCAGTTGAGGAAGCGCTACGGTCCGCCGCGGCGGGCAGGAAGACCCTCCTGACCTGTCACAGCCGCCCCCTTGCAATGAACCTTGAACGAGGACTGAAAGGCGTCGAGAACCTCATAGTCTTCGGCTTTCACGCGCTGTGTGGACAAATGGCAAGTCAGACAGGCGTTCAGGTACCCTCCAACGTCAGCGAACGCGAACTCTACGAGAGCCTGCTGCCGAATGCTCTCTATAACGCGATGGAAATCGAGCCTACTCTCAAGTGGGACACAATCATTGTCGATGAAGGCCAAGACTTCCGCACCGAATGGTGGATTGCAATCGATGCATGTCTGAAACGCAGCGGAAACCTCCGTGTTTTCATGGACAGCAATCAAAAGGTGTACGACGGCGCCGGGAATGGTGTTCATGATCTGAGCGTGGTTCCCGTAAGACTCTCCCGTAACCTCCGCAACACCAAGAACATCCACAAGGCTGCTTCAGTTCATTATTCCGGCCCTGACATAGTTGCAGACGGGCCCGATGGTCTTGAGGTATCCTGGATCAGCGCCGAGGATCGCGATTCGAAAATCGAAGCCGCATACAAGGAGCTTCGACGGCTCGTGTTCGGCGAAGAGGTGGCCCCTGGTGACATAGCAGTGCTTGTCAACGGGCCAGCCGCCAGAACGAGCTTTCTCGAAAGAAGCAGCCGGACAAGCATTCCGCTTACAGATGCCGAAACCATGGCGCTCGAAGATGTGGTCGTCGATACCGTGCGGCGATTCAAGGGACTTGAGCGGCCAGCAATAATTCTAATAGTCAGCGGCGATGAAATGGAGCGTCGAGAACTTGCCTATGTCGCCCTATCGAGGGCGCGGGCCTATTTGTGCGTAGTATGTTCCAAAGATGAATTTCGATGGCTTTCAGAAAATTAAATGCGCGACGATTTAGGCACTAAAAATCAGACGATTTACTGACATCTGCCAATTGTCATTTTTAATTACTATCAAACCATTAGTAAATGTATTAATGATGCTGAATCGTGCTATCAGTTGCTTGAAAAGCACTATCCGCCACTATCCCCTGCACCGGTCGCGAGGCCACTCGGCCGGAAACCCTCGACTATGGGCAGTGGCACGGTTAGTACGATCGCCGGCACCACAATCGGTGTCGGGATGGTACTTGCCAGTACGGAACTCGCTGTAGTCTCCACCAGACTCATCTTCCTGATCAAAACATGCCGTACTTGGATCGTCATCTTCAAAGAGGCCAATCATCTGGTCGATCAAGGTCTGAATAGCGAAGAGGCAGAACATTACCGAAACTGGGTTGGCCCCGGCTTCGATGCCGAACGGTTCGATCTACGTGCTGCCAATGTCACACTGCTACGTACGGCATCCAATCGTTGGGGAAACCGGTAGCTCACGCCGTCAAGACGGTATCTCCGCCACAACTAAATCAGACGATTATTCTTCAATACGCCTCCGATACGCCCAAACCTCTTGCCTCAAGGCATTTATCAACAAATGAACGGAGCTCTTCCGGTTGTGATATTTCAACAAACCGCTCCAATGAAATGCTACGTGATTTATTC
>NZ_JACFYV010000212.1:0-11491 GCF_016759955.1 Burkholderia sp. KCJ3K979 | reverse complement strand
TGCCGAGCCCGGTCGGCAGCGCGACGCTCAGGTACGGATTCGCCAGCGTCGCATCGTCTTCGGGCAACAGCCCGATCGCGCAGCCGCCGGCCGCGTGCGCACCGCGCGCGGCGGCCTCCATCACGCCCTGCTTGCCGCCGCCGACGAGCGCGATACCCGTGGCCGCCACCGCATGCGCGATCCGCTCCGCGACCCGCATCTGTTCATCCGTCGCATCGCGCGGGCCGATCACGCCGACCGGCATCCGGTGCCGGTGCGTGCCGCGTTGCCGTTGCGCGAGTCGTGCGAGCGCGTCGCGTGCCGGTTCGGACCACGCGCATTCAATGACGTCGTTGGCGAACAAGACCTTCCCCTAGTGCCAAAACGCAGGTACAGATGGCCGTCAGCACGATCGACAGCACGGCCGCCTGCGAGAAATCGGTTTGCCCGTCCGACAGCTTCAAATACATCAGCAGCGGCAGGATGTTGATCTGCGTGCCGGCCAGCGCGAGCGCCGTGCCGTACGTGCCGAGCGCGATCGCGGTCACGAGGCACCATGCGGATGCGACCGACGGCCACAGTTCGCGCCACGCGACGTCGAGCCATGCGCGCCACGGCCGTGCGCCGAGCGTCAGCGCCGCCTCGAGCGGCCGTCGGTCGAGATTCGCGAGCGTGGGATAGATCATCAGCGCGACGCGCGGGATCAGGTAGTACGCATAGGCGACCGCGAGCCCCGGCATCGTATAGATCGCGCCGCCGACCACGGTCGGATCGGCGCCCAGCGCGGCCAGCAGCGTGGTCACGAAGCCCGCGCGGCCGAATGCGAGGATGAACCCGTACGCGATCACCAGCCCGGAAAACGCCAGCGGCACGCCGAGCAGCGCGAGCGACCAGTGGCGACGGGCCGGCGACTGTCCGGCGAGCGCGAACGCGACCGGCACGCCGACGGCGACCGACAGCGTGCCGGCGCCCACCGCCAGCGCCAGCGAGCGCGCGATCGCATCCGCGACGAGCGGATCGCGCCACACCGCCGCGAACGCGCGGCCGCCGCCCGCGCATGCCGCATCGATGAGCGCGGCCAGCGGCAGCACGAAGCACACCGCGAGCAACGCCGCTGCGGGCAGCGCGCCGAAGCGGCGCAGCACGCCGCGCTCGGGTAAGGAAGCGTGCATCCCGCGCCCCTTACTGGCCGAGCGTGGCCTGCGACCACAGCTGGTCGACCTCGGCCTTGCGCGCCGCCGCCTTCGCGACATCGAGCGGGCGCACCTGCGGCGCGTTCGGCAGCTTCGCAGCAACTTCCGCTGCGACCGGCGTGCCCGGCACCGCCGGACGCACATAGCCTTGCGCGAACAGCGCCTGCCCGACGTCGCTCATCACGAGGTTGAGCCAGAGCTGCGCGGCAGACGGATTCGGGCCGTTCTTCACGAGACTCATCGCATACGGCGCCGACACGCTGCCGTCCTGCGGAATCACGACGTCGGCCGCGTCGCCCATGCCGTCCGCGTACTTCGCCTTGAGGCCGTCGTTCTCGTAGCCGATCAGGATCGGAATCTCGCCCTTCACGAACTTCGCGTACGGCGTCGTGCCCTCGACGCGCAGCACGTTGCCGGCCTGCTTCAGCTTGCCGAAGAAGTCGGCGCCCGGCTTCGGGTTCTCGACGCTGCCGCCGTTCGCATACGCGGCCGCGAACACCGCGACCTGGCCCTGCCCGGTCGAGCGCGGGTCGAGATAGACCACCGCGTTGCGGTATTCGGGCTTCAGCAGGTCGGACCAGCGCTGCGGCACGTTCTTGACGAGCTTCCGGTTGACGAGGAACGCGATGTTCAGCGAATGCACGGCGAACCAGCGGGCGTCGGCCGCGCGGAACACGCCCGGCAGCTTGTCGAAGTTGATGGGCCGGAACGGCGCGACGACGTCCTTGCCCGCGGCGTCGAGCGCCGACGCCGCGAAGTAGTACGCGGTATCGGCCTGCGGACGGCGGCGCGACTTGTCGAGCGCAACGACGGTCGCGGCCGAGCCGATGTCGTTGTAGGTGATCTCGACCTTCGGGTAGCGCTTGCGGAATTCGGCGAACAGCGCCTTCCAGTTCGCCCATTCGGGGCCGGTATCGAACGACACGACGAGCCCTTCGTCGGCCGCCTTCGCGTACAGCGCGTCTTCGCCCGGGTAGAGCGGCGCGGCCTGCGCCGCCGCGCAGGAAAGCGCCGCGAGCGCGCACAGCGCCAGCACGCGGGCGCGCATGGCCTTCACAAGAGGGGAGCCTGCAAACATCGTGAATCTCCGTTGAACGAAAGGAATCAGTGCGCGTCCGGCGATGCCGGCAGCACGAGCAGATGGCAAGGGTCGATCGCGATGCTGCGCGCGGCGGGCTCGCGCCCCTCGCACAACAGCACGTCGGCCGAGCCGTCCGGAATGAAGTCGTAGCGCTGCGTCGCGCCGAAGTAACGCACCTCGCCGCGACGGCCGTCGATGCGGTTGGCGCTGTGTTCCGGCGGATCGGCCTGCACATGCTCGGGCCGCACCAGCACCTCGATCTCCGCACCCGGCCGATGCGCGCCCGTGTCCGCGCGCAGCGTCGCGAAGCGCACGTCGATTTCGCCGTGCGCGAGCACGCACCCGCGCAGCAGCGTCGAGTGCCCGACGAAGCGCGCGACCTGGGCGGTCGCCGGGCGCTCGTACAGGTCGCGCGGCGTGCCGGCCTGCAACACGCGGCCGCCGTCGACGATCGCGACGCGGTCGGCCATGCTCAGCGCCTCGTCCTGGTCGTGCGTGACGAACAGCGTCGTCGCGCCGCAGGCGCGCTGCAGTGCGCGGATCTCGTCGCGCAACTGATGACGGATGCCGGCATCGAGCGCCGCCAGCGGCTCGTCGAGCAGCAGCAGCTTCGGTTCGATCACGAGCGCCCGCGCGAGCGCGACGCGCTGCTGCTGTCCGCCGGACAGCATCGCGATGCCGCGCGTCGCGTGCGCCGACAATCCGACCCGCTCGAGCATGTCGAGCGCGCGCCGGCGTCGGACGTCGGCCGCGACGCCGCGCATCCGCAGCCCGTACGCGACGTTGTCGATGACCGACAGGTTCGGGAACAGCGCGTAGTGCTGGAACACCATCCCGACCTCGCGCCGCCACACGGGCACGCCGGCCACGTCGTCGCCGCCGATCGCGATGCGGCCGCGCCAGCCGTCGAGCAGCCCGGCCGCGAGCCGCAGCAGCGTGGATTTGCCGGAGCCGCTGCGCCCCATCACCGCGAGCAGTTCGCCCTGCGCGGCGGACAGCGTGACGTCGTCGACGCCATGGCGGGCGCCCGGATACTGGAAACTGACGTGTTCGAATTCGAGGCTCATGGATGACTCACTTCAGACGTTGCACGGTGCCGACGGACACGAGCGTCGCCAGCACGGCGAGCACGAGCAGCACGACGGTGGCGGCGCACGCCATCCCCGTCGCGCCGTAGAACGCCTGCAGCAGCACGATCGGATAGTTCCGGTAGCGAAAGCCGGCGATCAGGTTCGAGATCTGGAATTCGCCGATCGACAGCGCGGCCACCATCACGAGGCCGGAAAACAGGCTGTGCCGCAGGTTCGGCAGCACGATCGTGACGAACTGGCGCAGCGGCGTCGCACCGAGCGTCGCCGCGCAAGCCTCGAGCCGCGCGAGGCCGAGATGCCGCAGGTCGCCAAGCAGCGTCTGCAGCAGATACGGCAGCGTCAGCACCGCGTGCGCCGCGATCATCAGCGGCAGCGTGCCGAGCCACGGCAACGTGTCGCCGCTGAAGATCGCGATGTAGCCGAAGCCGAGCGTCAACGCCGGCACGGCGACCGGCATCAGCATCACAATGCGCGTCGCGAACCCGCCGCCGGCCTGGGCGCGATGATGCAGCGCATACGCGAGCGGCAGGCCTATCACCGCGTTGAGCGCGCAGCACGCCAGCGCCACGATGAAGCTCGCGCCGAACGCGCGCGTGAAGCTCCGGTTCGCGGCCAGGTCGGCGAACCAGTGCCCGGTGACGCCGGCGGGCAGCAACGTGTTGGTCCACGATTCGCCCACGGCACCAACCAGCAGCAACGCGATCGGCAACAGCAGGTAGAGGCCGAACAGCGCGAGCAGCGCCTGCAGCAGCAGGCGCCCGACGCGCGGCCGGGCCGGTTTGTTACGACGAATCGGAATACCGTCGGCCGGAGCCGGGGTGGTTGACGCAGGCATGAAGACACTCGCTGACGATCGGAAAAACCTCGCGCAACGCCTGCCGGACGGGCCTGCATGCGTTGTCGAAGCCGGCGCAGTGTGCGGTTTCGACATGGCATCGTCATGAAAAAAACGTAAAAAGCGCGCATCGACCTGTGCAAGGACGGAACAACCCGCGATGAAGCACCTGTATCCGAACGTGGCGGAGCTGCATGCATTCGCCACGTCCGCGAAGTATTTGAACTTCTCCTATGCGGCCCGGGAACTGGGCCTGACGCCGAGCGCGGTCAGCCGGCAGATCGCGAACCTCGAGGCGCTGTTCGGCGTGAAGCTGTTCGTGCGCGAGGGGCGCGGCCTCGCGCTCACTCGGGCGGGCCAGGTGTATCACGCGCGCGTCGTCGGGCCGCTGCGCGAAATCGGCAACGCGTCGATCGAACTGCTGAGCGCACGGGAGAACAGCGACCTGCTGACGATCGCGAGCGTGCCGACGTTCACGACCAAGTGGCTGCTGCCGCGACTCACGCGCTTTCTCGCCGCCGCGCCGGGCGTCACGCTGAGCTTTCGCCGTCATCTCGCGCCCGGCGACGTGTTTCCGTTCGGGCTCGACGCGGCGATCCGCTACGGCGATGGCGGATGGGAAGGCGTGCGAAGCGACTATCTGGGCGGGCGGACCTTCGTGCCGGTCTGCTCGCGCGCATTCGCCGACCGGCATGCGCTGCACGGACCTGCCGATGCCGCGGCGGCGCCGCGCCTCGTGCACGAGCAGGCGGAGATCGCGTGGTCCGCATGGGCGGAACGTCATCGCGCGACGCAGATGAACGCGCTGGCCGGGCCGCGCTTCGAGCAGTATTCGGTGCTGATCCAGGCGGCGCAGGCCGGGCTCGGGATCGCCCTCGTGCCGCGCTTCCTGATTCTCGACAATCTCGCGGCGGGCACGCTGGTCGAGCCGTTCGACGCACCGGTCGACGTGGACGCGCAGGGGCACTACCTGTGCTACGCGCCGGAGCGCCTCGACACGAGCGAGGCGTTGCGGCGCTTCAGGGAATGGATGCTGGACGAAGCGGCGTGCGCGTAAGGCGGCACGGCGCCGCCCCTGAAACGAACGGCGCACACCGCCGCATGGCTGCGCGCGCCGCTTGCCGTCCGGACACCGCCTCACGGCGGCATCCGGCATATCACGTCAACGCCCGATACCGAGCCCCGGCAGCACGCGCGTGTTCTCGGCCACGACCGCCTGCAGCAGGCGCGGATCGGCGCCGAGCAGCGCGAGGATCGTCGGCGCGACCTGCTTCGTGCCGACGAGATCGTTCACCGTGCGCGCACGATGAATGCCCGGATACGACACGAGCAGGCCGAGGTGGCTGTCGTCCGGCGCGTTGCCACCGTGCTCCTCGTCCTTCTTCGTGCTCGACGTGTAGATCACGCCCGGATTCGGCTGGACGACGATGTCCGGCGTACGGCCGTTGGCCGGATCGCCGAAGCGGTCGGCCAGCGCCGCGCCGTACAGCACGTACGCCTGCGGGCCGTCCGCGCAGATCCCCGGCGCGTTGCAGCCGAGATTCGCCTTCAGCGCCTGCACGACGGCCGTGCGCTGGCCGCGGTCGCGCAGCCAGATCAGCCCGACGTCGTCGGTCTGCACGAAGCCCGTGCCGACCAGGCCCGAACCGTCGTTCAGGTTGCCCGTCGTCGTGTTGTTCTGGCCGAAGTTGCCGTTCGGGTCGAGGAAATTGTTCGCTTCGAGCAGCTTCGTCAGCGTGTCGCCGTTCTTCACGAGCTTCGTGTGATCGCTCGGCGACTGGCCGTGTTTCGACGTGACGATCACAGCCGTCGACGAATACAGGTTCGCCTGCTTCAGCGCCGCGACGACGTGGCCGATCGCGTCGTCCACATACGTGATCGCGTTCGCGACCTGCCCGTTCGGCGTGAAGTCGGCGTCGAGATAGCCGCCACCCTTCGCGACCGGCGCCTTCTGCGCGACGCTCAGCGTCTGGAAGTTCGCACCGAACAGCGTCGGCACCGGCGCGGTCTTCGTACCGGTCGAATCGCGGCCGCCGATCTGGCGGATCAGCGCCTGCACGTGCAGGTTGTCGAAGCGCGCGGTATGCGAGTAGACGTCCGTATAGTCGGTGTTGGTCGCCGGGTCGATCGAATTGATCTCGGTGCGCATCAGGTCGTCGACGCCGGTGCCCGACGGGCCGTTCAGCCAGTCGTAGCCCCACGCGTGCTTGTCGGCCCACGCGGTGCGCGCATTCGGCACGCCGGCCTTGACGGCCTCGAACACCGTGTTGGTCTTCACGTAGTCGTGCGGGTAGACCGGCACGCACTGGCCGTTGACCTTCGCATGCGGGATCGCCTGCGGATTGAACGCGCCGCCGCCGTCGAGGTGCACGAGCGCGCCGCCGTTCTGCGCATCGATGCCGGTCGTCTCGTCGAACACGACGTTCCAGCCCTGCTTGCCCGAGCACGTCGTGTCGCTCGGCGCGTACAGGTTGCGGTCGTACGACACGTCGTAGAACAGGCCGGCCGTCTTCGGCGAGCCACCCGTCACCAGTGCGGCGAGGCCAGGGAACGAATCCGACAGCCCCGGCGTGTACGCATTCGCGTACGTCACGCCGCTCTTCGCGAGCACCGCGAGGTTCGGGCACGTATTCGCGCCGATGCAGCGCGCCAGATCCTGCTCGTGCAGGCCGTCGATGCTCAGCAGCAGCACGTGCTTCACGACGCGGCTCGGCCGGCCGTTGCTCTCGCCCCGAGCGTTACCGTCCTGTTGCGCCGCGTACACGCCCGCGCTTGCGAGCGCCAGCGCACCCGCCACCATCACCGCCATGTTTCGTTGCTTGACGAACCTGGAAATCATCACCCCACCTCATCGATTGATGTTGAACCGCGTGACCTGCCATCAGGCGCGCAAAATATCGCCGGGCCGTGCGGCGGTCGGATGAAGCGGGGCTTTCTGTTCTCTGTCAAACGTAACCAATCGCAAATGACATGAAGGGGTCGCAATCCGCGGCCCTCGCGTGCGCCGGCTCGTGCGACGGGATTTTTTTCGACTTGGCCCGCGACTATTGGCGTGTGATAAAGGGTTTTCCCTGACCCGGAGCACGACTATGTCAACCCTGGAAGCTCTCCGGTTCGTGCTGGACGATGCACGTACCCCCGAAATCATTCGCCATCACGTCGTCGACGCGCTGCAGTACGCGTTGCGCAACTACGGACAGGTGTTTACCGCGAAAGAAGTCGAATGGCTGACGCAGTGGGACGACGCGCGTCTGCCGCTGGCCGCGAGGAAGGAGCTGGACAAGCGCGAACCGGCGATCGCCGAACGCTGAAAAAAAGCCGCCACGCCCGACGGGTGCGGGCACGGCGGCGGATGAGGGATGACGGGCGGCGGTAACGCTTACTGCAGCCCGAAGTCGACGCGGGTCGTCGCGCCCTTGTCCGAGATGCCCTTCGCGTCGAGCTTCGGCGCGACGACGAACATGCGGCTCGAATCGATCTTGCCGTCGAGATACTGGCGCACGGCCTGCGCGCGCTGCTGCGCGAGCGCACGCAGCGCGTTGTCGTCGGCCGGCGCGTGATCGGCGAGCGCCTGCTTCATGTCCGCATCGGGCAGCGTCTTCTGCAGGCCCACCAAGTTGCGCGGCTTCTTGAAGTCGGCGGCCTTGTAAGCGCGCGTCAGGTACTTCGAGTATTCGGCCTTGTCGACCTTCACCGACATCGGATCGATGCTCTCGCCCTGGCCGACCACGTCCTTCAGCTTCTGCTGGCGCACCAGCCGCTCGACGTACGCGTCGCGCAGCCCCGGCGTGTCCTGCGCCGGATCGACGCGGCCGATCAGGTCGAGGCGGATCGACGGCTTCTCGGTCAGCATCTTCACGACGGTATCGAGCTTCTTCTGCTGCGCGTCGGTCAACGCGTACGAGCCCGGCGCGAACTCGACGTAGCCGAGATCCTCGCCGCCGCTGCCGCCGAACGCATTCGCGAGCAGCGTGAACGGCGACGTGACGGCCTTCGCGATCAGGTTCAGCACCGCGTGCCAGATCAGCCCGCCGACGCTGAACTCCGGATTCGACAGCGAGCCCGACACCGGCAGATTCACGTCGATCTGGCCGCGCGTGTTCTTCAAGAGCGAGATCGCGAGCTTCACCGGCAGCTTCGTCGCGGTGTCGTTCTCGACGCGATCGCCGAACGTCAGCTGGTCGATGAAGATGTGGTTGTTCGCCGACAACTGGTCGTTCGCGAGCTGGTAGTGCAGGTCGACGTTGAGCTTGCCCTTCGTGATCGGATAGCCCGCGTACTTCGCCGAATACGGCGTCAGGTTGGTCAGTTCGATGTCGTGCGCGGTGGCCGTGAGGTCGAGCGCCGGCTTCTCGATCAGCGGGTTCACCGAGCCCTTGATCGAAATCGGCCCGTTGCCCGCGAGGTTCGCGGCGACGTCGACCGGCGCGGACGTCGTCGAATCCGTGCCGAACGCGCCGACCGTGCCCTTGATCGCGACGAGGTTCGCCGTGTAGTTCGGCTTGATGAAGTTGTCCGTGTACGTGACGCGGCCGTTCTGCAGCAGCAGTTCGCCGAAGTGCATCCGCACCGGGTTCTGCGGCTGCGGCGCGGCCTTCACGACCACCGTCGCCGACGCGGCGGCCGGCACGGACGCCTGCTGCGCGGCCGCGGCCGAGGCGGCCTGCGCGGCGGCCGGCGGCGTCACGCCCGGCGACAGCGGCACCGGCTCGCCCTTGCTCGCGTCGCGCGTGAGCGACTGCGCGGGGCCCGTCTCCTTCGCGACCACGTCCTTCAGGTTCAGCCGGCCCTGCGCGTCGAGCAGCACGCGGCCGTAGAAGTTCGAGAACGTCACGCGCGCGGCGTCGACGTCGGTGCCCTTCTCGTCGTAGTTCGCCTTCAGGTTCGACAGCGCGAGCGAGCGCCAGCCGGCGAACGGGTCGGAGGTTGCCTTGTCGAGCATCCGCACGTCGACCAGCGCGAGGTCGCCGCGATAGGTCGCGCGCGGCGTGTCCTTCACCTGCGCGAACGTCAGGTTGCCCTGCGCGTTGAGCAGCGCGCTCGCGATCGTCGCGTTCAGCGCGCTGCCGAAGTATGGCTCGAACGCGGCCGCATCGAGGCGGTTGCCGTTGATCTTCAGGCCGAGCTTCAGCGGCTGCGCGGTCACGTCGCCCGACACGTTCAGCGAGCCCTTGCGGTTCAGCGTCGCCTTCAGCTGCACGGGCAGCGGCTTCGTCAGGTCGTCGCTCACCTTCTGCACCGACAGCTCCAGCGGCTTGATCGCCAGCTTCACCGGGCGCGGCGTCGACAGGTCGGTGAAGTTCGCGGACGCCTCCTTCACGTTCAGCGCGTCGATCCGGTAGTGCCACGACGGCGCGGCGGCCTGGGCCTTGCGCGCGACCGTGCGCGGCGGCACCGCGGCTTGCGCGGGTTCGGCCAGCGCCGCGAGGTCGATCTTGCCGTCCTTCAGGCGCTTCACGTCAAGCGCGAGCCCGCTCGTGTCGACGCTCGCGATCTCGGCGGTGCGCGCGGCGACGTCGATCTTCGCGATCTTCGCGCTCGCGTCGGGCAGCACGATCGCGGGCGCCTTGTTGTCCGGCGCGGCGATCTTCAGCGACTTGAGGCTGACCGTGCTGTCGGCGACTTCCGCGGCGAGCGGCGTCTTGCCCCAGTCGGTCTTCGCGTTGACGGTCGCGCCGAGCGTTCCGTCGAGCACGCGCGCGCGCGTCGCCTCGCCGAGATACGGCTGCAGCGCCGGCAGCGCGAGCGCAGCGACCGTCAGCTTCGTGTCGGCCTGCTTCGCGGCGAGGTTGAACGCGCCTTCGGCCTTCACGTCGCCGCCGCGCGACAGCGACGTCGACAGCGTGTACTTGGCGGGCGTCTTGCCCTGCAGCGAGAAGCCATCGAGCGTCGCGGCGAGCTTCGTCAGCGACAGCGCGGTCGGCGTCGCCGGCACGCGGTCGTCGACGTTGATCGTGCCCCCGTCGATCGCGACATGGCGAATCGTCAGGTCGAGCGGCGGCGCGGCCTTCGCGGCGGCGCTTCCTTCGGCCTTCGCGCCGCTGGCGGCGGCGACGGTGGCGCCAGACGCGGCCGACGCACCGGAAACGGCGACGGCCGACGCGCCCGGCTTGCCGGCTGCGGCCTTCGGCGCGGCGGCCGGTTGCGCGACCAGCTTCTCGACGTTCAGCACGCCCTGCTTGTCGCGCGACAGATCGACCACCGGCTGGTCGAGCCGGATCTCGTCGAAGTGCATCGCGTTGCGCAGCGGTTCCAGCCCGGCCGCCGCGATGTGCACGCCGCGCGCGGCGAACAGCGGCGCCGACGCGCGGTCGGTCACCTTCGCGTCGCTCAGGTCGACGGTGCCCGACACGCGCAGCGCGGGCGTCTCGCCGCTCATCACGAAATTGACCGTGAGGTTGCTGCTGAGCAGGCCGCTCGTCACGGCCACCGGCAGCTTCGCCGGCACGTACGAGATCAGCTTCGGCACGTCGAGGCGGTCGAACTTCAGCGCGATCTCCGATTCGCGCGACTGCGCGAACGGCTTGGTCTTGCCGTCGATCGAGATCGGGCTGCCGTCGAAGCGCGCGCGCAGCTTCGGCTCGACGAAGATGTCGGTCTTCGAGGCCAGCGTCGCGATGTACGGAATGCCGAGCGTCCAGTTGTCGACCACGTGCTTTTCGTTCAGCAGGCGATCGTCGAAATCGATCCGGCCGTCGTTGACCTGGATGTTCGACACCGAGAATTGCGTCGGCTTGCTGTCGGGCTTCGGCGTCGGCGACGAGAACTTCTCGATCAGGTCGGTGAAGTTGAAGCGCTGCGCGTCGTAGCGAACGACGTGAAAGCGCGGCGAATCGAGCCGGACCTCGTTGACGATCGGCGCGCCGCGGAACAGCGACGACCACGACGGCCTCACGACGAGCTTGCCGATGTCGATGAAGTCGCCCTGGCCGCCGCGCTCGCCGAGGCGGATGCCGTCGGCTTCGAGGTTCAGCGTGTACGGGTTCAGTGCGATGCGCTGAATCGTGGCCGGCCGGTCGAGCTGCTTGCTCAACTGCTGTTCGGCGACATGGCGGATCAGCGGCGGCGCCGCGAAGAAGCCGAGCAGTCCGAACAAAACGAGGAAGATCAGCACGCCGATGCCGATACGCCGGGTCCGGCGCGAGCGTGCAACGCCACCGAGGGCATGGAGGGTCGAGGGTACGGTTTCTTTGTCTGCGCTTGCCATGCTTGAATATCTCGGGAATGGATGCCGGGCCGCACCGGGGAACCGGGCGGCCGCGCACGCTATCCCGAAAGTATAGGCTCAGGAGGTGACGGTACGGCGGTCGGG
>NZ_JACFYV010000211.1:0-11516 GCF_016759955.1 Burkholderia sp. KCJ3K979 | reverse complement strand
GTACAGCGCCTTGCGGTAGAAGTCGCTCGCTTCCGCGGCGCGCCCGCGCGCATCCGCGATCAGTCCGTTCAGGTAGAACGCATCGGCATGCGGGCCAACGCGCGCCGAGAACTGCGCGAGCACGCGCTCGGCCTCGTCGAACGCGCCCGCGTTCGCCAGCGCCTGCGCATCCTCCAGCGTCGGCGCCTCGTCGAGCGTCGGCGCGATACCGTCGTTGGCCGGTGCGGCCGCCGCCGCGGCGGCCACCGCCAGGTCGGCCCGTGCGTCGATCGCAGCCGTCGTCACGGCCGGCGGCGGCACCGCAAACGGCTGACGCACGTCGCCGAGCCAGGCCGGCGGCGCGACGGCCAGCACCGGCCGCGGCGCGGCGAGCGGTGCGACCGTGAAGCGCTCCGCGCCCGGGTAAGGCGCCGCCGCGGACAGCGGCGCCGCCGGCCGCGCCGCGCAGGCATCGGCCGCCGCGCCGGCCGGCTCGCGATGAAACGCGAACGCCAGCGGCACACGCGCCGAGCGCATCCCGTGCCGCATCGCGACGCCCGTCTCCGCCGGACCGACGAACAGCATGCCGTCGTCGGCGAGACGCGCGTCGAGCGAGCGGATCACGCGATCCTGCGCATCGCGGTCGAAATAGATCAGTACGTTACGGCAGAACACGAAGTCGTAGCGAATGCCGGTATCGGCCACCGGTTCGACGAGGTTCGCATGACTGAACTGCACGCACGCGCGCACGCGCTCGTCGAGCAGCCAGCCGTCGCGGGTCGGCGTGAAATACCGCGTACGAAACTCCGTCGCCGTCCCGCGGAACGCATTGCGCCCGTAACAGCCGAGCCGCGCCTGCTCGATCGCACGCGCGCTGAGGTCGATCGCGTCGATCGTGAAGCTGGCCGGTTCGAGCCCCGCATCCAGCAATGCCATCGCCGCCGAATACGGTTCCTCGCCCGTCGAACACGGCGCGCTCAGTACGCGGATCACGCGGCCCGGCATCGCGGCGAGCCGTTCGGCGGCCAGCCGCGCGAGCGTCGCGAAGGCCTCGCGGTCGCGGAAGAACCACGTCTCGGGGACGACGAACAACTCAATCAGCGCACGCCGTTCGTCGGCCGACGCGTTGAGCTGCTGCCAGTACGCGTCGAGCGCTTCCGGCGTCACGGGCGGCCGCGCGGCCGACGGCACGCGCTCGCCGTCCGCCTGCAACGCATGCACGCGATCCGCCAGCGCCCGCATCAGGAAATCGTTGCCGAGCGAATCGGGGTCGATGCCGGTCTCGCGCAGCAACCAGCCGCGAAATCGCGATTCGGACATGTTCATGCGGACTCCTCCCCGTGGCCCGGCAGGCCGTCGAACAGATACAGGCGTGCAACGTCGTCGACCAGGTCGGGCACGGACACCTGCTGCACGACGCCGTCGGGCGTGTTCGCGACCCGCCCGAGCCAGCGCGTGCGCGCGGTCGAGATGCCGCTGGCGCGGAACGCCGCGCGGTCGATCCGCATCGTCTGCGTCGCGCGCTCCACGATCAGGCCGATCGTGCGCTCGCCATCGGCGTGACCGGCGCGATGACGCACCATCACGAGCCGCGTCGAGCGCAGCGCCTGTGCGCGCCGCCCGAGCGCCAGCATCGGCACGTCGATCACCGGCACCGGCTGGCCGCCGCGCATCAGCAGCCCGGCGATCCAGTCGGGCGCGCCGGGCACCGCCTTCATGACGGCGAGCGGCAGCACCTCGTCGATGCCGGCCGCGTCGAGCGCATAGCGCTCGCCGTCGAGCTCGAACATCAGGAACAGCGCGTGGGCGCCGTTCTGCGGATCGGCGCGCGTCACGCGTCGACCTTGAAGCGCGACACGCTGGTGCGCAACTGGTTCGCGACGAGCGTCAGATCGTCGATCGCCTGCGACGACTGGCGCAGCGACTCGGCCGTCTGCTGCGCGGCTTCCGACAGTTGCGACAGCGCCTGCGTGATCTGCTCGGCGCCGTTCGCCTGCGTCTGCATCCCTTCGTTGACCATCTGGAAGCGCGGCGCGAGGGTCTGCACCTCGGCGATGATCTGCGACAGCTGCCCGCCGACCTGCTGCACGTCGAGCATCCCGCGGCGTACTTCCTCGGAGAACTTGTCCATCCCCATCACGCCTGCCGACACGGCCGACTGGATTTCCTTGACCGTCTGCTCGATGTCGTAGGTCGCCACCGCCGTCTGGTCGGCCAGGCGGCGGATCTCGGTCGCGACGACCGCGAAGCCGCGGCCGTACTCGCCGGCCTTCTCGGCCTCGATCGCCGCGTTCAGCGACAGCAGGTTGGTCTGGTCGGCCACCTTGGTGATCGTCGCGACCACCTGGTTGATGTTCAGCGCCTTCTCGTTGAGGATCGCGAGCTTCGCGTTCACCGAGCCGGCCGCGTCCATCACGCTGCGCATCGTCTCGCCCATTCGCGTGAGCCCGCTCTGGCTCACGCCCGCGAGCGTCGCCGACTGCTCGGCCACGCCGGCCACTTCGTTCATCGTGCGCAGCAGGTCGCGCGACGTCGCGAAGATCTCGCGCGAGGTCGCGCCGATCTCGGTCGTCGTCGCCGCGGTCTCGTTCGCGGTCGCCTGCTGTTCGCGCGACGTCGCCGCGATCTCGGCCACCGACGTCGTCACCTGCATCGACGACTGCTGCGCGCGCGCGACCAGCTCGGTCAGCTCGTCGGCCATCCGGTTGAAGCCGGTTTCGAGCGTGCCGAATTCGTCGCGGCGGCGCAGATCGAGGCGATGGGTCAGGTTGCCGGTGCGCATCACGTCGTGCACCTCGACGAGCCGCGCCATCGGCACGGTGACCGAGCGGTACAGCATGTAGCCGAGCCCGAGCGCGGACAGCAGCATGATCGTCAGCGCGCCGACGAGCACGACTTCCGTGTCCTGCACGGATTCGCGGATCACCCTCGCGGACTGGTCCGCGAACTTGCGGTTCTCCTGGACCATGATGTTCGCGTCCTGCACGACCTCGGCCCACCCCGGCAACACCTTCGCGTAGGCGGCGATCGCTTCGTCGCGCGAGCCGCGGTGCCTCTGTACCGCGTCGGTCAACAGCGGCAGGTAGCGATCGTATGCGCCGCGAAACGTCGCAAAACGCGCACGGTCGTCGTCGCGGAAGATCGACGCCTGGTAGTCGACCGACAGCGATTCGACCTGCTTCGTCGCGTCCGCGATCTTCGCGAGATCGCGCTGCACGGCGTCGGGGTCGGTCTCGACGAAGGTCGCCTGCTGCAGCATGACGAACGTTTCGTTGACCGCCGCGCGCAGCGATGACGCGAGGTAGACGCCGGGCAACGAGTCGCGCTCGATGCTGACGGCTTCGGCGTTGATCGCGCGCAGTCGCTCGTACGACACGCCGGCTGTCACCAGCATCAGCACGAACAGCACGCCGAAGCTGAGCAGGATGCGATTGCCGAGCGTCAGCCGGGCAGCGCCGATCGTCGGATGCAGGCTTTCATTGGTCGCGCGGGGCGTCACGGTGGCCATGTTCGTTATGGGCTTTCTAAATTCTGCGTTGAAAAAATCCACACCCGCCTGCGCGCCGGAGGGCGCGCCACGAGCGCGTCGGGGTCTCGCGGGCGGCGCGGCGCCGGCAGGCCGCGCCGCGAAATCACCGCTCCGCTTGCGCCGGCAGCCGAAGCGCGACCATGAAGCCGCGCGCCGTATTGCGCATCAGGATCTGGCCGCGATGCCGCGCCGCCGTCGCGCGGACGAACGCGAGCCCGAGGCCGAAGCCGCCGCGCGCCGCGCCGTGCGCGGATTCGAGCTGCACGAACGACTCGGTCGCGGCCGTGCGCTGCTCCGGCGCGATGCCGGTGCCGGCATCCTCGACGCCGATCAGCCAGGCGCCGCCCTCGCCGGTCAGCGTGCAATGAACGTCCATCCCGGCCGGGCCGTACTTCAGCCCGTTGTCGACCAGGTTCGCGACCGCGCGCGTCAGCATCATGCGGTCGCCCATCGTCACGCACTCGGTATCCGGCACGTGCGCGATCACCCGGCAGCCGAGCCCGGCAGCCTTCTCCCACAGCTGGTCGACGGCGTCGAGCACGATCTCGTTGAGACTCACGACCTCGTGCGCGCGGCGCTCGGACTGCGCGCGGGTCAGGTGGATGAAGCCGTCGGCGAGCGCGAGCGCGCGCCGCGCATGGCCGGCGATGCGCTCCATGATCGCCGGCATGTCGCCGTGTTCGGTCCGGTAGACGTCGAGCAGCGCGAGGATCGACGTCTGCGGCGAACGCATGTCGTGCGACAGGAAATCGAGCGCCTCGTCGCGCTGGCGCGACATCAGGTACGAATTCGAGTGATAGCGGATGCGCGCGGTGAGCTCCATCGCGTCCGGAAGCTTCACCAGATAGTCGTTCGCGCCGGCGATGAACGCCTCGCGCTTGACGATCGGCTCCTCCTTCGCGGACAGCACGATGATCGGCACGCGTGCGGTGCCGGCGTCCGCGCGCCAGGCGCGCACGAGATCGAGGCCGTCGATCTCCGGCATCACGAGATCCTGCAGGATGACCGTCGGCTTCACGTCGCGCGCGACCGCCATCGCCCGATGTGCGTCGGTGCACACGTGCAGGTCGATGTCGTGCTCGCTGCGCAACGCGCGGCGGATCACCTCGCCGACGAACGGCTGGTCGTCGACGAGGAGGACCGATAACCCCGATTCGAGGCAATCCGAGGCATTATCACTGCTCGATTCTTTCATAAATACAGTTTCAAACGCCGAATCTCCAATCGATTCTTTCATAGGAGTTGTTTATCCGACTTGGACGCTATCTTATATTGGCAGTTGAAAAACCCGCCTGATTCCGCCGATTTGGCCTGTCGGCACTGCCTTGCGGGGCCTCGGACGCCGCTTGTTTCCCCGTCGGCGACCGCATTACCTCCGCATTCTTTCTCTCAATAAACATAACCGGCTGATTCTAAATGAAATTAGAACACAGCATCTATCTCCTTCCGGTTTAGTTTTGCCAAATATGCAGAAAGAGACGGAAACAGATAAATCGGATCATTTCCGGATTCGAAAGACGATAACGTTTGCGAGACCGCCGCCACGAGGTTTGCATGCGTTGCAAGGCTGGCGGCCGATCGTATTGAGGGCCGGATTCGAATAACCCGAATCGGCAGGCGGAAAAGAGACAATCGCGCAACGGGCGCTCGACCCGCGCGCGGCAGGGCCGGCAGGACGCCGGCCCGTGGTGCGATTCGCGAGCGGCGTGCCGCGCGCCCGCTTACCCTCGCGCGTGCTGCGCGGACACTTCCTGCAGGTCGAGATCGCGTTCGAGCGCGTGCAGCATCTCGTCGTGAATGCGCCCCGACCGGTGCAGGCGCAACAGTTCGGCGCGGCCCGCCCGGATCGCGGCCAGCACCACGTCGTAGTGCGCCATGCGCACTTCCGCCGGATATGCGGGCTCGTTCTTCGTCCGTTCGGTCAGCTCGGCGCGATACGTGTATTGCTCGAGCAGGCGCGGATGGATCACGACGCCGTTCTCGTCACGCACGAGCGGCTGGATCGCCGCGAGCTGCGCGGCTTCGACGTACGCCCACGTCTGCGGCTCAGTCAGGTGGTGCGCGGCGCGCTCTTCGCGCTGCGGCAGGCGCAGCAGCCGGATCAGCGGCCCGATCGTCGTGCCCTGCAGCAGCACGGTGACGAGGATCACCGCGAACGACGCGACCAGGATCACGTCGCGGCCGGGCAACGCCTCGGGTAGCGACAGCGCGATCGCCAGCGTCACCACGCCGCGCATGCCGGCCCAGCTCATGATCGTCGCGGCCTTCCAGTCGGGCGCCTCGCCGCGCCGCGCAAGGCCGCGCACCGGCCACTTCAGCGCCTCGACCGCGTAGATCCACACGAAGCGCGACAGGACCACCGCCGCCAGCACCGCGAGCACGGGCGGCACCATCGTGCCGAGCACCTGCTCGAAGCCGCCGAGCCGATGGATCGCGCCGCGCAGCGACAGCCCGATCAGCACGAACACCATCGCCTCGAGCAGGAACACGATGACCTGCCAGAACGCGGTGCCGCGCGTGCGCACGGCCGCCGAGAACACCTCGTGCTGATGCCAGCCGATGATCATGCCGGCCGTGACGGTCGAGATCACGCCCGACACCTCGACCATTTCGCCCGCGATGTACGCGATCCAGCCGGCGATCACCGCGACGGTGATCACGAGATAGTCGTCGTCGAGCAGCTTCAGGAACCACACCACGAGCTTGCCGACCACGAAGCCGACCACCACGCCGCCGAGCCCCAGCTCCGCGAAACGCACGACCGCGTGCTCGAGGCTGAACGCGCCGGTGAGCGCGGCCGCGACCGCGAAACGGAACAGCACGAGGCCGGCCGCGTCGTTCAGCAGGCTCTCGCCTTCGAGCAGCACCATCAACCGGCGCGGCAGCGCGACGCGTTCGAGCACGGCCTTCGCGGCGACCGCATCGGGCGGCGACACGATCGCGCCGAGCGCGAAGCACGCGGCCCACGGCAGCGCCGGCACGACCCAGTGCACGGCGAAGCCGACCGCGAACGTCGTGAATACCACCGCTCCGATCGCCAGCATCAGGATGCCGCCGACGTTGCGCTTGAATTCTTCCCACACGGAGAAGTACGCACCGTCCATCAGCAGCGGCGGCAGGAACACCAGCAGCACGAGCTCGGGATCGAGGTTGATCGGCGGCAGCCCGGGGATGAACGCGATGCCGATGCCGCCGATCAGCAGCGCGGCCGCGGGCGGCAGCCGCAGCCGCTTGGCGATGCATTCGAGCGCGACGATCGCGAGGAATGACAGCAGAACCAGCTTGAATGCCGAGACGGGGGACATGAATCGACCTCGTGAAGAATGAATTCGCGCGTTCCGGCGTCGTACCCGGTCGGCAGTTTCGCGCGATTACATCACGAGGGGAGGCTCGCAGTCGAGCCTGTTTCGGGCGGCCTGCCGCGTGGGGCGCGCGCGGCGCCGTGCCGCTGCGCACGCCACCATGAAAAACGGCACGCGGGCCGGCCGATCGCCTGCCCGCGTGCCGTCATGGCACCGCGCCGCCTGCCATGCGTTACCGGCGCCGCACGACCATCAGCCGCGGCTCGGTCATGTCCTCGATCGCGTAGCGGATGCCTTCGCGGCCGAGGCCCGAATCCTTCACGCCGCCGTACGGCATGTTGTCGACGCGGAACGACGGCACGTCGTTGATCACCACCCCGCCGACCTCCAGTTCGTCCCATGCGCGGTGCGCATGCGTGAGCGAATCGGTGAACACGCCAGCCTGCAGCCCGAAGTCGCTGTCGTTCACGCGGGCGAGCGCGTCGTCGAAGCGGTCGAACTTCTCGAGGATCGCGACCGGGCCGAACGCCTCCTTGCGGTACAGGTCCTGCTCGCGCCCGACGTTCTCCAGCAGCGTCGCCTCGAACATCGCGCCGTCGACCTTGCCGCCCGCGACGATCTTCGCGCCCGCCGCGACGGCCGCGTCCATCCAGCCCGACAGCCGGCGCGACTCGGATTCGGAGATCATCGGGCCGACGAAGGTCGACGGGTCCTTCGGATCGCCCATCTTCAGCGAACGCGTCTTCGCGATCAGCTTCTCGCGCAGCGCGTCGTAAAGATCCGCATGGACGAGAATCCGCTGCACGCCGATGCAGCTCTGGCCCGACTGGTAGTACGCGCCGAACGCGAGCCGCTCGACCACGTAGTCGAGCCGGTCGCGCTGGTCCGCATCGACGATCGCGGCCGCGTTGCCGCCGAGCTCCAGCACGACTTTCTTCTTGCCGGCCTTCTCCTTCAGCGCCCAGCCGACGGCCGGCGAGCCGGTGAACGACAGCAGCTTGAAGCGCTCGTCGGTCGTGAACAGGTCGGCGCCGTCGCGATGCGCGGGCAGCACCGAGAACGCGCCTTTCGGCAGGTCGGTTTCCGCGAGCACCTCGCCGATGATCAGCGCGCCGATCGGCGTGCGGCTCGCGGGCTTCAGCACGAACGGACAGCCGGCCGCGAGCGCGGGGGCGACCTTGTGCGCGGCCAGGTTCAGCGGGAAGTTGAACGGCGAGATGAACGAGCACGGGCCGACCGGCACGCGCTTCGTGTAGCCCGTATAGCCCTGCGCCCGCGCGGAGATCTCGAGATTGACGATCTCGCCGTCGATGCGCACCGATTCCTCGGACGCGACGCGGAACGTGTCGATCAGCCGCGTGACTTCGCCCTTCGAATCGTTGATCGGCTTGCCGGCCTCGATGCACAGCGCCTCGGCCAGCTCGTCGAAACGCTCGCGAAAGCGCGCGACGCAATGATCGAGCACGGCCTGCCGCTGGTAGGCCGGCATCTCGCGCATCGGCTTCGTGGCGTCGACGGCCGCGGCGATCGCCGCATCGATCGCCTTCGCGTCGGCCAGCGCGACACGCGTGGCGACCTTGCCGCTGAACTTGTCGGTCACCTCCAGATCGGTGTTCGCGTAAACGGCTTCGTTGGCGAGATAGTACGGATAGGTTTCCTTCAACATGGAACGACTCCTTCCTGTGAACGGGAATTCAAAGTTGCGCCGACAGGCGCTTGATCTCGCGGTTCAGCACGCGCTCGTTGTCCGAGTAGTCGATCGGCACGTCGATCACGTGCACGCCCGGCGACGAGAAGCATTCGCGCAGCAACGGCTCGAGATCGTCGGCCGACTCGACGCGATGCCCATGCGCGCCGTAGCTTTGCGCGTACGACACGAAATCGGGGTTCTGCAGCGTCATCGCGAAATCGGGGAAATTCATGTTCTCCTGCTTCCAGCGGATCATCCCGAATGCATCGTCGCGGAGGATCATCACGACGATGTCGAGCTTCAGCCGCACGGCCGTTTCGAGCTCCTGCGAATTCATCATGAAGCCGCCGTCGCCGCACACGGCGATCACCTTGCGCTGCGGATGCACGATCTTCGTCGCGATCGCCGACGGCAGGCCCGCGCCCATCGACGCGAGCGCGTTGTCGAGCAGCAGCGAGTTCGGCTCGTGCGCACGCCAGTAGCGCGCGAACCAGATCTTGTACATCCCGTTGTCGAGACAGACGATGCCGTCGACCGGCAGCGCGTTGTACAGGTCGTTGACGATCCGCACCGGGTACATCGGGAACCGCGGGTCGTGCTGGCCTTTTTCCAGGTGCGCGTCGAAATGCGCCTTGATCATCTTGAAGCGCTCGAAATCCCAGTGCGATTGCGGCGTCAGCGCCTCCTTCATCTGCCACACCGCATTCGCGATGTCGCCGACCACCTCGATCTGCGGGAAATAGACGGGATCGACCTGCGCGCCGAGGAAGTTCACGTGGATCACGGTCTTGTCGTCGGTGCGCATGAAGAACGGCGGCTTCTCGATCACGTCGTGGCCGACGTTGATGATGCAATCCGCCTGCTCGATCGCGCGATGCACGAAGTCGCCGTCGGACAGCGTCGCGTTGCCGAGCCACAGCGGGTGCGTCTCGTCGATCACGCCCTTGCCCATCTGCGTCGTGAAAAACGGGATGCCCGTCTTGTCGACGAATTCGAGCAGCATCTTGCAGGTGGTCTTGCGGTTGCCGCCCGCGCCGATCATCAGCAGCGGATGGCGCGCGGCCTGGATCGCGTCGACCGCGTGCGCGACCGCCTTCTCCTCGGCCACCGGCCGCCTGCTGTAGCTGCGCGGGATCGGCTTGCCGTCGCCCTCCTCGTGCGCAATATCCTCGGGCAGTTCGAGGTGCGCGGCGCCCGGGCGCTCCTCCTCCGCGCGGCGGAACGCCTCGCGCACCGCCGACGGGATGTTGCCGATCGACACGATCTGCCGCGTGAACTTCGTGAGCGGCTGCATCATGTCGACCACGTCGACGATCTGGAAGTGGCCCTGCTTGCTGGACTTGATCGGCTTCTGCCCGGTGATCATCAGCATCGGCATCCCGCCGAGCTGCGCATACGCGGCGGCCGTCACGAAGTTCGTCGCGCCCGGCCCGAGCGTCGCGAGACACACGCCGGTGCGGCCCGTGAGGCGGCCGTAGGTGGCGGCCATGAACCCGGCCGCCTGCTCGTGCCGGGTCAGCACGAGCTTGATCTTCGATCGCCGCAGCGATTCGAGCAGATCGAGGTTTTCCTCGCCGGGAATGCCGAACACGTACTCGACGCCTTCGGCTTCCAGCGCCTTCACGAACAGATCCGATGCTTTCATGGGGACTCTCGGTTATGCCGCCTGCCCGGCCTACGGACACGCGGCGTTCAGGACGCGCGCCGGCCTACGGCACGCGGACGCCTTACCTACTGGACACAGACCACGGCACTGCTCGCCGCGCAACACGCGATGCTCGATGCGTGATGCACGGCGGCGCCTCCGGATACCGGAGGACGAACGGACCCGCCCGCACGCGGCAAGCACGCGCGGGCGGCAAAGACGTTTTTGATTGTAGACGGATTCGCGAGATTCCGACTTCGACCGGATGGCCGGCTCCCGCCGCGCGACGGGATCGGCCTGACGGCCAATTCCACCTCGAACGACGCGCGCGGCGCTACCGTAGGCGCAACCGAATTCCATTCATCGAACATGTGAACCATGGTTGACATCCTGCAATCCGTGCCCTACAGTGCGCCTACGTTCAGCATCCGGACCACCGACGTCTTCGAAGCGTGGTTCGCCGGCCTGCCGGATCGCGTCGCGCGGCGGCGCATCCAGGCGCGCATCGACCGTCTGTCGATGGGCAATCCGGGCGACTGGAAATCCGCCGGCTCCCCCGTCGTCGAAATGCGTATCGACCACGGCCCCGGCTATCGCGTCTATTACGTGAGGCGCGGAACGATATGGGTCATCCTGCTCTGCGGCGGCGATAAATCGACGCAACAGGCCGACATCCGCGCCGCGCACGCAATGCTCGCGCACCTCGACATGGAGTGATCGATGGACAAGATCAAGACGCGGCCGTGGGATTCGGCCGAACATCTGAAAACCGAAGACGACATGGCCGACTACTTCGACGCCTGCCTGCAGGAGGCCGGCGACGATCCGGCCTTCATCGCGCATGCGCTCGGCGTGATCGCCCGTGCCCGCGGCATGTCGCAGGTCGCCCGCGATGCGGGCCTGTCGCGCGAAGGGCTGTACAAGGCGCTGTCGCACGACGGCAATCCGAGCTTCGGCACGATCCTGAGGGTCATCAAGGCGCTCGGCCTGCAATTGCACGGCGCCAAGGCCGCCGCGTGAGCCGGCGGTGCACGGCGTCGCGCCGCGGGTGCAATGCCCGTACCCGCGTCAGTGCAGCCACCCGGCCGCCCAGCGCGGCACCAGCGACACCAGATACAACCCGAGCCCGATCAACCCGCCGACCAGCGTGCCGTTGATGCGGATGTATTGCAGATCCTTGCCGATGTTCAGCTCGATCTGCCGCGACATCTCGCGCGCATCCCAGTTGCGCACCGTGTCGCGAATGTGGCGCATCAGGAAATCGGCGAAATCGGGCGCCATCTCGTGCACGGCCCGCTCCACATGCTCGTTCAGCGACGCACGAAGCGCCGGGCTCTCGGCGAGCCGCGCGCCGAGCCAGCCGCCCAGCGT
>NZ_JACFYV010000210.1:0-11553 GCF_016759955.1 Burkholderia sp. KCJ3K979 | reverse complement strand
GTCGGCTGGCGCGGGTCGTTCGTGATCACGGGCGGCATCGGCATCGTCTGGGCGCTCGCGTGGTGGTTCGTCTATCGCGACCCGGAACGCTATCGCGCGATCGCGCCGGACGCCGTCGATGCGCTGCTCGCGCAACGCGGCGCACCGACGGTTGCGGCCGCAACCGACGGCCCGAAGGTGTCGTGGCTGGACCTGTTCCGCTATCGCACCGTGTGGGGGATGATGATCGGCCTGTTCTGCCTGAACTTCGCGATCTACTTCTTCATTACGTGGTTCCCGAGCTACCTGCTGCAGTCGCGCGGCTTCTCGCTCGCGTCGCTCGGCACGTGGGGCATGCTGCCCGCGCTGCTCGCGATTCCCGGCGGCTGGCTCGGCGGCTACGTGTCGGACAGCCTGTTCCGCCGTGGCTGGAGCGCCACCGCCGCGCGCAAGACCTGTCTCGTGCTCGGCATGCTGCTGTCGTCGTCGATCGCGCTGTCCGCGTTCGTCGAAAACGTGTGGGCCTGCCTCGGCCTGTTCGCGCTCGCGTATGCCAGCCTGTCGTTCGCCGGCGCCAACGTGTGGACGCTGGTCGGCGAAGTCGCGCCGACGCCCGCGCACGTCGCCTCGCTCGGCGGCATCCAGAACTTCGCGGGCAATCTCGCGGGCATCTTCATCACGACCTTCACCGGCGTGATGCTGTCGATCACGAAAGGCTCGTTCGTGGTGCCGCTCGCGGTGGCCGGCGCGCTGTGCGTGGTCGGTGCGCTGTCGTACCTGTTCATCGTCGGCAAGGTTGAACCGTTGCCGCCGCTGCGGCGCGGCAGCAGCGCACGGAATGTCGAGCCGAACGCGGCCTGACGCAGCGGGACGGCAGCGCGGAAACGCTCGCGCTTTCCTTTTCGGGCCACGCATCGGACAATGAGCCGCGCCCGCCGGGCGCGGTGCCGCCCCGGCCCGCGCGCGGCGGCGAAGCGCCCCGCCCACGCCGATGAAACGCTACGAAACCCTCGCCCATACGATCGCCGACGACATCCGCAACGGCAACCTCGCCGTCGGTACACGTCTGCCGTCGCTGCGGCAGATCATCGCGCAACATGGCGTGAGCCAGTCGACGGTGTTTCGCGCGTATTACCTGCTCGAGCAGTGGGGGTTGATCCGCGCGCGCGAACGCTCGGGCTACTACGTCGCGCCGGGCGCACAGCCGGCCACGAGCCCGGCGACGAAACGCCGTACGAGCCGCGCGGGTGCAACGCGCAAGGTCGACATCAGCAACCTCGTGTTCTCCGTGCTCGATGCGGCCACGCAGCCCGGCATCGTGCCGCTCGGTTCCGCGTTCCCGGCGCGGCAGCTGTTTCCGCTGCCGCGCCTGGCGAAGTCGCTCGCGCAGGCCACGCGACTCGTGAGCCCGTGGAGCACGGTGGTCGACCTGCCGCCCGGCAACGAAGCGCTGCGCCAGCAGATCGCGCGGCGCTATCTCGCCACAGGTATCTCGCAGCCGATCGACGAAATCGTCGTCACGAACGGCGCACTCGAAGCGCTGAACCTGTGCCTGATGGCGGTGACGCGGCCCGGCGACGTCGTCGCCGTCGAAGCACCGGGCTTCTATGCGGCGCTGCAGGCGATCGAGCGGCTCGACCTGCGCGCGGTCGAGATTCCCGTCGATCCGCGCACCGGCCTCGATCTCGATGCGCTCGCGAACGCGCTCGACCGGCACGCCATCCGCGCGTGCTGGTTCATGACCAATTTCCAGAATCCGACCGGCGTCACGCTGACCGCCGAAAAGAAGCGCGCGCTCGTCGAATTGCTCGCGGCGCGCAACGTGCCGCTGATCGAGGACGACGTGTACGGCGAACTGCATTTCGGCCCGGACTATCCGCTGCCCGCGCGCGCGTTCGACCGTCACGGCCTCGTGATGCACTGCAGTTCGTTCTCGAAGACGCTCGCGCCCGGCTACCGGATCGGCTGGGCCGCCGCCGGCCGGTTCGCGGAGAAGGTGCAGCGGCTCAAGCTGATGACGACGCTGTCGGCCAGCATCCCCGCGCAGGCCGGCATCGCGAACTATCTCGAGCACGGCGGCTACGACCGGCACCTGCGCAAGCTGCGCGGCGCGCTGCACGCGCAGCTCGACCGGATGGACGACGCGCTGCGGCGCTGGCTGCCGGCCGGCGTCGAATGGGTGCGGCCCGACGGCGGGTATTTCCTGTGGCTCGCGTTTCCCGATGCGATCGACGCGATGGAACTGCATCGCGAGGCGATCGCGCGCGGCATCAGCTTCGCGCCGGGCCCGCTGTTTTCGGCCGCGCACGGGTTCGAGCGCTGCGTGCGCGTGAACTTCGGCCATCCGTGGAGCCGCGACATCGAGCGCGCGATCCGCGTGCTCGGCGAACTGGTCGCGCAGCCGTCGGTCCGCAAGGCAGGTTGATCACGTAGTGCACGAGCGCACCAGGCCATGCTGCGTGCATCACGGTCATGCAGCCGCTCCGCGTGCGGGTTACATTGCAGATCCTGCCGCCCTTTCCCGATTGCCCATGAGCCCCTTGCCCTACCTCGATCACGACGCGCTGCTGACACTGACGGCCGAAGCGGCGCACGTCACGCAGCCGTGCTCGTGCACGAAGACCTCGCTCGCCGGCTGGACGACCCTGCCGCTGTCGCTGCCGGACACGCAACTGATCGAAGTGGCCACGCTCGCGCCGCCGGGCGAACCCGAGCCGACCTACGCGGAATATCATCCGGCCGGCACGCGCTATGCATCGGACGACGCGCCGATCGCGCCGCGCCATTTCCCGTACAACCGCTGCACCGTCAGCCGCTGCCGCACGTGCGGCCGCCTGTTCCTGCGCTACCAGGAAGGCGGCGGCTACTTCATCGACCAGCGCATCCGCGCGCTCGATCCGGCGCTCGTCGTCGACGCATGACCTCGGCCACGGGCATGCGCGCATGCCCGGCCCGCACCGGCGCCCCGCCGGCCATCTGCTGCGCCTTTTTCGTTTCGATCTGCTGCTTGTCCCGCCGCATCGCGTTCCCTACGCTGTCTTCCGTTGCCTGACATCCGTCGCAACGCCTTCCCGCGCCGCGCGCCATTCGCCGTGGCGCCTCTCGCTATCACGTCATGTATCGATATACCGATTTCGACCGGGCGCTCGTGCACAGCCGCGCCGCCCAGTTCCGCGACCAGCTCGAACGCTGGCAGCAAGGCACGCTCGGCGAGGATGCGTTCAGGCCGCTGCGCCTGCAGAACGGCTGGTACGTGCAGCGCCACGCGCCGATGCTGCGCGTCGCGGTGCCGTACGGCGAGCTGTCGAGTGCGCAGCTTCGCATGCTCGCGCGGATCGCGCGCGACTACGACGTACCCGACGACGCCACCTACCGCGCCGCGTGCGACGCCCAGGCGTTGCTCGGCACGTTGCGCCTGCCGACCCGCAGCGCGCACTTCACGACCCGCACCAACGTGCAGTTCAACTGGATTCCGCTTGCGAAGGCGGCCGACGTGATGGACCTGCTCGCGACCGTCGACATGCACGGCATCCAGACGAGCGGCAATTGCATCCGCAACATTTCGTGCGACGAACGCGCGGGCATCGCGCCGGACGAGATCGCCGATCCGCGCCCGTTCGCCGAAGTGATGCGCCAGTGGACGACGCTGCATCCCGAATTCGCGTTCCTGCCGCGCAAGTTCAAGATCGCGATCACGGGCGCGACCGAAGACCGCGCGGCGACCGACTGGCACGACGTCGGGCTGAAGCTCGTGCGCGACGACGCGGGCGCGCTCGGCTTTCGCGTGAGCGTGGGCGGCGGGATGGGCCGCACGCCGACGATCGCGACGCTGCTGCGCGCGTTCCTGCCGTGGCAGCACGTGATGAACTACATCGAGGCGATCGTCCGCGTGTACAACCGCTACGGGCGGCGCGACAACAAGTACAAGGCGCGGATCAAGATCCTCGTTAAGACCGAAGGGCAACGCTACATCGACGACGTCGAGGAAGAGTTCCGCCAGATCGTCGTCCACGACGGCGGCCCGCACACGATCCCGCAGGCCGAATTCGATCGCGTCGCCGCGTCGTTCGTCCCGCCGCGGGTGAAGGCGCGCACGCTCGACCTCGCGGACGCGAACGCGCGCTTGTCCGCGCAGGCGAGCCGTCATCCGGCGTTCGCGCGCTGGCTCGCCCGCAATGTCGCCGATCATCGCGACCCGGCGCTGCGCATCGTCACGCTGTCGTTCAAGCGCCGCCTGCAGGCGCCCGGCGACGCGTCGCCGGACCAGCTCGACGCGCTCGCCGAGCTCGCCGACCGCTTCTCGGCCGGCGAGGCGCGCGTCACGCACACGCAGAACGTCGTGCTGCCGTGGGTACACGTCGACGACCTGTTCCTGCTGTGGGAAAACGCCCGGGCGGTCGGGCTCGCGAGCGCGAACGTCGGGCTGCTGACCGACATGATCGCGTGCCCGGGCGGCGATTTCTGCGCGCTCGCGAACGCCCGCTCGCTTTCGGTCGCCGACGCGATCGCCGAGCGCTTCGACGATCTCGACCTGCTGCACGACATCGGTGACCTCGACCTGCACATCAGCGGCTGCATCAACTCGTGCGGCCATCATCATAGCGGCCACCTCGGCATCCTCGGCGTCGACAAGGACGGCGCGGAGTGGTACCAGGTCACGCTCGGCGGGTCGGACGGCTCGATCGCGAGCGGTCCCGCGCGGCCGGGCAAGGTGATCGGCCCGTCGTTTTCGGCGGACGAAATCGTCGACGTCGTCGACGCGATCGTCAATGCATATCTCGACGCGCGGATCGACGCGAACGGCCGCGGCGAACGATTCATCGACACGGTGCGCCGCATCGGCACGGAGCCGTTCAAGGCTGCCGCGAACGCCGCGCGTCATCAGGAAGAACCCGCATGAACCATGAAACCGCGAACGCAAGCGCGCGCATCCGGCTGCTGACGCCGGCCGAACATGCCGACGAAACCGAACAGCACGGCGTAGCGACGCTGACGATCGGCAACGACGAGGAACTCCCGCCGCTCGCCGCGCGCATCGCGCACGCCGAGCGCATCGACCTGCAGTTTCCGTCGTTTACCGACGGCCGCGCATACAGCCAGGCCTACCTGCTGCGCAAGCGCCACGGCTTCGCCGGCGACTTGCGCGCGACCGGCGACGTCCTGGTTGACCAGTTGCTGCTGATGGAGCGCACGGGATTTTCGAGCGCGGTGCTCGGCGACGACACCGACCTCACGGCCGCACGACGGCAGCTCGATCGGTTTCCGGGCTTCTATCAGCGCGATGCGAGAACGCCCCTGCCGCCGCAGGACGCCGCAGCGCAGCCCGGAAAATGAAACGGGCGGCTCGCTGGCCGCCCGTACGATGAACCGGAAGCAAACCGGCCGGCGCCCGCCATCATGCGGGCGCCCCCGGCATTCAGCGCGCCGCCACCGGCTTGCCGAACCCGCCGAGGATCTTCTTCTCGAGCGCGATGTAATCGCGGCCGAAGTGGTGATCGCCCTGCGTCTTGATCACGTCGGCGCCCGTGTTCGCGAGTGCCGGGCACATCGTGTCCGTCTCTTCCGCGCCATAGAAGCACTGCACGAGCGTCGGCGGCACCTTCGCGATTTCCGGCGCGACCTTCAGCGCCTTGTCGCTCGCGGGCATGCCGAGCCAGCCCGTCACGCGGATCTGGAAATCGGCCGACGGCGCGAAGCCGAGCAGCGACATCACCGCGACCTTGTCGCGCAGGTCGGCCGGCAGCCGGTTGTACGCGAACGGCATCACGTCGGCGCCGAACGAGTAGCCGACCAGCGCCACGCGGCTCGCATGCCAGCGCGCCATGTAGGTGCGCATCATGCGTGCCAGGTCGCGGCTCACCTGGGCGGGCGGCTTCTCGCTCCAGAAATAACGCAGGCTGTCGACGCCGACCACCGACACGCCGTCGCGCTGCAGCGCCTCGGCGATCGTCTTGTCGAGATCGCGCCAGCCGCCGTCGCCCGAGATCACGATCGCGAGCCGGTCGCTGCCGCCCTTGGCCGGCAGTTCGACGAGCGGCAGGTCGGACACGTCGAGCTCGTCGCTGCTGCCGCCGGTGTCGCGCAGGTGCGACGTAACGAGCGACACGAGCTTCGCGGTGTCGCCCGCGGCCGCCGTTTCGACGAAGCCCGGCATCGCGCGGCGCACGATCGTCGGATCGGGCGGGCACGGCTTGAAGCGCGGATCGAGCTTCGCGGCCGGACCGACCGCGACGACGCCGGCGATCGTGTTCTCCGGCGCCATCGCGAGAATCTGCTTCGCGATCGCGCCGCCCTGGCCCACGCCCGCGACGATCGGCGTGAAATAGCGCGACGACTGCGCGAGACGTTCGAGCTGATGGCTGACTGCCTCGGCGTCGCCGTCGAGGTGATGGCAGGTCTCCTGCTTCGCGGCGAGATTCGCCGCGTAACGCCCGGAATCGACGCCGACCGTCATCGCGCCGGCTTTCGCGAGCGCGTCGGCCGCCTGCTGATCGGCGGCATGCCAGCCGGCCTCACGCGAGAACAGCACGACGAAACCGCGCAGCGGCCCGCTCGGCTTGGTCACGGTCACGGGCCCGTAGCGGCCGCCGGACACGGTTTCGGCTTTCACGTCGGCCGGCTGCGCGGCGCACACGGCGCCGGCCAGCATCATTCCCGCGCAGGCGGCTGCCGCCCGCGCGCTTACCTTCTTCAACATCATGAACGCCGACCTCCAGCCAGCAATGACAGATCCGCCAGCGTGACGAACACGCCGACCGAGCCCGAGGCCGCGAGATAACGCGGCTCCCAGTGCGGTTCGAACTTGCTCTTGAAAGCGCGCAAGCCGCGGAAGTTGTAGAAGCGGCCGCCGAAGCGCCAGACCATCAGGCCGAGCCGGTGGAACGGCGACGGCATCTTCGCCGCCCCCATCCCCGAGAACGGCGCGATGCCCAGGCTCAGCTTGCGGAACCCCGCTTCCTTCAGATGCAGCGCGAGCTGCGTAAACAGATACTCCATCGCATACGGCGACGCGTCCGGCAGATGGCGCATCACGCCGACCGTCGCCTCGGTGTTGAGGTCTGTCGTCATGAACGTGACGAACGCGATCGGCTTGTCGGCCTGCCGCACCAGCATCACCGACTGCGTCGACAGATAGCCGTCGTGGAACGCGGCCACCGAGAAACTCTTCTCGCGCGCATCGCGGCTGTCGAGCCAGCCGTCGGAGATGTCGCGCAGCGCCGGCAGCGCGGCCGGCACGTCGCCCGGCGCGATCACCTCGACCGTCAGCGCATCCTTGTCGCCGCGGCGCAGCGCGTAGCGCAGGTGCGAACGGTTCGAACCCTTCAGGTCGAACTGGTCGAGCGCGATATGCGCTTCCTCGCCGAGCTTCATCAGCGTGAGCCCCGCGTCGAGATACAGCGGCAACGCGTTCGCGCGCACCTGGTAGAACGCCGCGCGGCCGCTGTGCGCGTGCGCGAGCGCGATGAACTTGCTGATCAGCGCCGGCCACTCTTCACGCGGCCCGACCGGATCGTGCAGCGCGGCCCACGTGCGGCCGTTCTTCGCGTACATCAGGAACGCACGGCGCGATTCGGAAAACAGGAACGACTTGTCGCCCATCAGCGCGAGACCCGCGTCGCTGCATTCCTGCGCGCGGATGATCTGCTCCGCGTCGATCAGGTCCTGCTCGGCGGGCTTCACGAAACGGCCGGGCGCCGGACGCAGCAATTGCCACAGCGCGAACAGCGCGACGAATACGCCGGCGGCGAGCGTCGCGCGCAGCGCCCGCGGCGCGCGCGCATCGAACGAGAAATGCGACCACAGATCGCGCGTGTAAGGTACGTCGCGGAACGCGAAGAACAGCACCCACACGGCCAGCATCAGCACCATCGCCACCGATACGAACCAGCTCACCGTGAAGCGTTCGGCAAACAGCGACGAATGACGGTTGAAGCGGCGGCGGCTGACGAGCAGCAGCACGAGCAGCGTGCCGAGCACGCCTGCCTCGACGAACGCGAGGCCCTTGGCCAGCGACAGCGCGAGGCTCGCGAGCGTCAAGGCGAACGTCATCCACCACGCACCGTCGAGCCGGCGCAGCAGCCCGCGCGCGACGAACAGCAGCGCGACGCCGAGCACGCTGCAGATCACCTGCGAGCCTTCGAGCACCCACAGCGGCACGATGTGGCGCAGGATCGCGATCCGGTGCCAGAACGCGGGCGTCGCGCTCGAGATCACCAGCATCCCGCCGACCGCGAAGGTCACGAGGCTCAGAAACACCGGCGCCAGTTGCGACACGCGCACGGCCTGCCGCGTCACGAGCCGGCGCCGCAGCGCGCGGCCCTCGAAGCCGGCCAGCAAGCCGGCCGACAGCACGAGCGGCACGCCGAAATAGATCGCGCGATACGCGATCAGCGCGGCGACCATCGCGTGCGCGGGCACTTCGCGGCCCAGCGTGAAGACCATCGCCGCTTCGAACACGCCGATCCCGCCCGGCGTATGGCCGATCATCCCGAGCAGCAACGCGGCTGCATAAACGGTGATGAAGGTCGGGAAGCCGACGGGAGCCGCCGGCAGCAACACCCACAGCGTCAGGCCCGCGGCAACGACGTCGAGCACCGCATAGACGACCTGTGCAACGAGATCGCGCCGCGCCGGCACGTCGAACGACAGCCATTTGAAGCGCGTGACGACCGGGCGCGCGGTGTTGCCGCACAGCACGACCAGCGCGGCGAGCGCGACGAGCAGTGCCGCGCCCGTCCACGTGAGCACGCCGGGCGCGACGTGCAGCATCGCGGCGAGCGCCTCCGGCACGCAGACCATGCCGACCGCCGTCATCAACACCATCGCGAGCGCCAGCGTGCCGCTCGTGAACACCGTCATCCGGCCGATCTGGGCGGGCGTGACGCCCGACACGCCGTACACGCGAGCACGCACCGCGCCGCCCGTCAGCGCGCCGAAGCCGGTCGCGTTGCCGAGCGCGGAACCGGCAATCGCGCCGATCCACAGCGCGACGCGCGGCACCCTGGCCGCGACATAACGCAGGCCGACCGCATCGCGGGCGACGAGCGCGAGATAGCTGAGGGCCGTCGCGGCCAGCGACGCGCCCCACTCGCCGACGGACATGTGACGCAACTGGCGAATCACCGACCGATAGTCGACGGATTCCGACAGATGCTGGAAAACCACGATCAGCAGCAGGCCGATGCCGAGCGCGAGCAGCGGCGACAGTACGCGCTCGTTGCGGATCAGCGCCCGGGCACGGACGATCACCGCCTCGGCACGGCCGGGCGAACCAGGGTGGCGGGAAGACATAACGTGTTCAGTGGTGGTGCATAGCGTGTCGCGGCGCGGGCTGGCCGGGCGGCGACGTATCTGGTTGTTCTGCATGGGCGGCCGGCCGAAGACGGACTCGAGGCGCCTGGATCAGAACTTACGAGTATACGGAACTTATATTACAGAATCTTTCACGTCGCCTTTGTGCGGATTTGTGGTTTCTCGCGCATCAAAAACGCATAAAGAAACAGGGCGTCCCACGAACGCAAGGTGCGCATCATACCGGGAACCGGGGCGTTTTTTTCATCGGATGAATGACTTGTGATGCATTTGGGCGGAATTTGCCGCGCCGGGCCCGGCGGGCGAGGACGAAAACGCGACGGCGCGGCGCATTTCGGAATGGCCGCGAGTTGATTCGGCGCGTTCATTCCGGCGCGCCACCGGTACGGAAATACGCCACTACGCGTCACTTCGCCCGTTCATGCTCCCCCAAACCGATCGCCTTGTAGTCGTAAGTCGGATAGAACTCTGTCCGGTACGCGCCCCACGCCGTATCCTCGAGCACGCGATTGACCTCGCGCAGCCGCGACGCCGGCAGTCGCAGCACGACGATCTGCCCGATCCCCATCGTCACGGTCCAGCTCACGACCTCGACGCCCGGCGGCGGAAACGCCTTGTAGAAACCCTGCTTCGCGAGTTGCGCGTTCAGCTCGGCGAGCGGGCGGGACTGGTCGTGTTTCAGGAAAACCGTCAGCAGTATCGCGTTGTCGGGAGTCGCCGCCGCCGAGCCGGCCGGCACGGTCGACGTCGACGTCTGGCCGACGGCGGGCGCGCTACCGATCGCGACAGCACCCAGCGCCGTGGCAATCAAAAGGGTTCGAATCGGGAAATACGGGAATGCCGTCATCACGCAACTCCATGGCTTCGTGGCTGGAGCCGCCATCATGCACCGCCCAATCCATTGCTGCAGTGACCCGAGCCGATGCGATTACGCGACGTCCGCGCCCGCGCCTTCGCGCTCGCGCAGCACGTCGATGAACGCGCGCAGCTTGGCCGGCACGTGCTTGCGGTTCACGTAATACAGCCACATCGGCGGCAGGGTCCGGCACGCGCCGGGCAGCACTTCGACGAGCGTGCCGTCGTGCAGATCCTGCTCGATCCGCTCGCGCACGAACGCGAACGCGATGCCGACACCGACGCGCGCTGCGTCGATCACCGCATCGTCGTCGTTCGTCACGAACACGCCGTCCGGATCGAGATCGACGTCGCGGCGCCCGTCGTGCAGCAGCCATTTATGCAGGCGTCCGCTCTCCGCAAACCGGAAACGGATGCACGCATGCCGCCCGAGCGCGGCGATCGACTCGGGCGTGCCGTGCCGCGCAAGATAGGCCGGCGACGCGACCAGCGCACACGTCAGCGCCGGCGCGATCCGCACGCCGATCATGCCAGGCTGCAATCGGTCGGCCAGGCGAATCCCCGCGTCGAAGCCATCCTTCGCGATGTCGACGAGTTCGTTGTCGTAGCGGATTTCGAGCCGGACTTTCGGATAGCGCTCGCGGAACGTGGCGAGCACCGGCGCGATCACGAGCAAGCGCGCGAGCGGCAGCGCGGTCACGCGCAGCAGCCCGTTCGGCTCGCTGCGCGCATCCTTCAGTTCGTCGCGTGCCTGCATGACCTGCCGGTAAGCGGGTTCGGTCTGCCGCCAGTAGCGCTGGCCGGCCTCGGTGAGGCTCACGCCGCGCGTGCTGCGGTTGAACAGCTTCACGTTGAGTTCGCCCTCGAGTTGCCCGATCGCCAGGCTAACGGCCGCCGGCGTCAGGCCCAGCGCGGCCGCGGCCCGCGTGAAGTTGCCGGCCGTCGCGACGGTCATGAACACGTGCAGCCCGGCCATCGGATCGCGTCTGCTCATCGTCTGTCCATCATTAAAAAAACTTGAAACTGCTTCGAGCGGAATGCGGATTCTCCCATATACCGCAACTGCCTACACTGGCGCTGTCGTCCCCTCGGAGCCTCGCATGAACCCGCTCACCGCCGCACTCCCGCTGCCGCTCGCCGTCGCCCGCCGCACGGTCGACGCGGCGCTCGCGCAGGCCGCATCGCTGCAAGTGGCCGGCGTCGCGATCGCCGTCGTCGATGCCGGCGCGAACCTGCTCGCGTTCGTGCGTACCGACGACTGTTTTCTCGGCGCGATCGATCTCGCGCAGCGCAAGGCGCTGACGGCGGTGCGCTTTCGCGCGTCGACCGGTGCGCTCGGCGCGATGTCGGGCGACGGTCCGCTGCGCGGCATCGAACACAGTCTCGGCGGGCTCGTCACGTTCGGCG
>NZ_JACFYV010000020.1:0-60357 GCF_016759955.1 Burkholderia sp. KCJ3K979 | reverse complement strand
CCGCCTGCAGCGAGGTCGGCGTGCGGCGCCTGCTGCACATGAGCGCGCTCGGCGCCGATTCGCACGGCGCGAGCATGTACCAGCGCTCGAAGGGCGACGGCGAAGCCGCGCTGCATGCGGTCGCGGCCACCGATTCGCTCGCGCTGACGATCTTCCGTCCGTCGGTCGTGTTCGGCCCCGGCGACGCATTCCTCAACACTTTCGCGAACCTGCAGCGCACGGTGCCCGTGCTGCCGCTCGCGATGCCCGACGCGCGCTTCCAGCCGGTATTCGTCGGCGACGTCGTGCGCGCGTTCGTCAACACCCTCGATCTCGTCGGCGCGCACGGCAAGACCTACGAGCTCGGCGGCCCGACCGTCTACACGCTCGAGCAACTGGTGCGCTACTGCGGCACGCTGGTTGGCCGGCAGGCACGCATCGTGCGGCTGCCCGACGCGCTTGCGCGGCTGCAGGCGAGCGTGTTCGAATGCCTGCCGGGCGAGCCGGTGCTCACGCGCGACAATCTCGCGACGATGTCGGTGCCGAACGTGCTGTCGGGGCCGCTCGCACCGGAACTCGGGCTCTCGCCCGCGAGTCTCGAAAGCATCGCGCCCGCGTATCTCGGCGAAGCGACCGGGCGCTCGCGGTTCGACTGGTTCCGCTCGCGTCGCTAGCCCCGCGCGCGGGGCGCTGCCGGCCGGCCTCTTTCTTTTCCTTTTTCGCATTTTCCGGAACCCCGTCATGAAGCTCGTCATTGGAGACAAGAACTACTCGTCGTGGTCGATGCGGCCGTGGCTGCTGCTCGCGCATTTCGGCATCCCGTTCGACGAGATCGTGGTCGAGCTGCGTCGCGACGACACGGCGGCGCGCATCCGCGAATACTCGCCGACCGGCAAGGTGCCGTGCCTCGTCGACGATCACGGCTTGGCGATCTGGGATTCGCTCGCGATCGCCGAGACGCTCGCCGAGCGCTATCCGCAATTCCCGATGTGGCCGGCCGACCCGCTCGCGCGTGCGCATGCGCGCTGCGTGTCCGCCGAAATGCATTCGGGCTTCGCGGCGCTGCGCACGCAGATGGGCATGAGCATCCGCGCGTCGATGCCGGGGCGCGGCGCGACGCCCGAGGCGCTCGCCGACGTCGCGCGCATCGACGCGCTGTGGAGCGAATGCATCGAGGCGTCGGGCGGGCCGTTCCTGTTCGGCGAATTCGGCGTCGCCGATGCGATGTATGCGCCCGTCGTGATGCGCTTCAACACGTATGCGCCGGCGCTGTCGCCGGAGGCGGCCGGCTACGCGGCGCGGGTGACCGCGCTGCCGGCCGTGCAGCAGTGGATCGATGCCGCGCGCCGTGAAACCAACGTGATCGCCGAATACGAGCCGCAGCCATGAACATCTACGCAGTAGGCGGCGCGATCCGCGACGAATTGCTCGGCGTGCCGGTGCAGGACCGCGACTACGTGGTGGTCGGCGCGACGCCCGAGCAGATGACCGCGCAGGGCTTCCGGCCGGTCGGCAAGGATTTCCCGGTGTTCCTGCATCCGCAGACGCAGGAGGAGTACGCGCTGGCGCGCACCGAGCGCAAGACGGCGGCCGGCTATCACGGCTTCCAGTTCCACTACGCGCCGGACGTGACGCTCGACGAGGATCTCGCACGGCGCGACCTGACGATCAACGCGATGGCGCGCGAGGTGAGCCCGGAAGGCGCGCTGGTCGGCCCGGTGATCGATCCGTTCGACGGGCAGGCCGACCTGCGTGCGCGCGTGTTCCGGCACGTGAGCGACGCATTCGTCGAGGACCCGGTGCGAATCCTGCGCATCGCGCGCTTTGCCGCGCGGTTCGCGAATTTCACGGTGGCGGACGAAACGCTCGCGCTGATGCGACGGATGGTCGATGCGGGCGAGGTCGACGCGCTCGTGCCCGAACGCGTATGGCAGGAAATCGCGCGCGGGCTGATGGAAGCGAAGCCGTCGCGGATGTTCGCCGTGCTGCGCGACTGCGGCGCGCTCGCGCGCATCCTGCCCGAGGTCGACGCGCTGTGGGGCGTGCCGCAGCGCGCCGATTACCACCCGGAAGTCGATACCGGCGTGCACGTGATGATGGTCGTCGACTACGCGGCGAAGCAGGGCTATTCGCTGGCGGTGCGCTTCGCGGCGCTCACACACGATCTCGGCAAGGGGACGACGCCCGCGGACGTGCTGCCGCGCCACGTCGGCCACGAAAGCCGCAGCGTCGAGCTGCTCAAACCGTTGTGCGAGCGGCTGCGCGTGCCGAACGAATGCCGCGATCTCGCGCTGGTGGTCGCGCGCGAGCATGGCAACCTGCATCGCGTGATGGAGATGGGCGCGGCCGCGCTGGTGCGGCTGTTCGAGCGCAGCGACGCGCTGCGCAAGCCGGCGCGCTTCGCCGAGTTGCTGCAGGCCTGCGAATCGGATGCGCGCGGCCGGCTCGGGCTCGATGCGCAGCCGTATCCGCAGGCCGAGCGGCTGCGCGTCGCGCTCGCGGCGGCGCGCAGTGTCGACGCCGGCGCGATCGCGCGCGGCATCGGCAACGATACGGAGAAGATCAAGGAAGCCGTGCATCGCGCGCGGGTCCAGGCCGTCGCGCAGGCGCTCGCGATCGGCGAGTAGTCGGCGAGTAGCAGGCAAGTAGCAGGCGCGGAACAGCGCGCGCGCCGGCCAGCCGTTACTGTTTCTTCTTGCGCGCCGGAGTCGCGGCCGCCGGGCGTTTGCCGGCGGCGGCGCGCGGCTTCGCCGCCCCCTTCTTTTCGGCTGCGCCGGCCCTGGACGGCCGTGGCGCGGCGGCGTCGCGGTCATCCCGCTTGGACGCCGGCGCGCGCCGGCTCACGCGCGGCTCGCCAGGCTTCGACTGCCTGATTTCCGTCGTCGCGGATACGAATTCCGCACCACTGTCGTCGAACAGCGGCAGCGTGCTGACGGTGATCAGCTCGGCCGGCCCGTCGCCGACATTGGCCACGCGATGCCGCTTGCGCGCGTCGAAGTGCAGCGAGTCGCCGGGCGTCAGCGGGTAATTCTTCTTGCCGACCGTGTAGCAGATGCGGCCCGCCAGCACGTACACGAATTCGTCGCCGCCGTGCGCGACCCATTCCGACCGGTAGCCCTCCATCATCTGCACCTTCAGCGCGTTGATCTGGCTGCCGTCGAACGTGGTGGACAGCCGCTCGTACCACTGCGACGCGGCGTCGAGCGCGTACGGCTTGCGGCTGCCCTCGTGCGAATCGGGCTGCGCCTGGCGCGGCTGCTCGATCAGCGTGCCGAGCGGCACGCCCAGCGCCTTCGCGACGTTGACGAGCGACGACAGCGAGATGCCCGTCAGATGGCGCTCGACCTGCGACAGGAACCCGACCGACAGGTTCGCTTCGGTCGCCACTTCCAGCAGCGTCTTCTTCGCTTCCCGGCGCAGGCGGCGAATGCGCTGGCCGATACGCATGAGGTCTGAATCCATGAATCTCTTTCGTGGCAACGAGTCGGGGCGCGGGCAAAGGGGCCGTGCGGCCGCCCGGGGCGGCGAGGCCGGCGCATTGTACCGCGCAGCGTCGCGGGGCGAATCGGCGTTGTGCCGGAATCCGCAGGCGGCACGCCGATTTTAGTCCTACGAAAATCTTGGCTTGACCTCGATTTCGACGTGCTCTAGATTCTGTCGCGCATCAAACAAAGTTAAGTGAGACAAAAATTTTACCGAAGGCCTGCCTCTCGGCCGGCGGCGCGGCCCGGCCGCGCGTCGTGCCGCGCGTGACCTGCGCCGCAACGACGTGCCGTGCCCGGCGCGCGATGCCGCGGCACGCCGCCGGCCGCCGACAACAATGAATAACGGGCATCCGATGATCGATCGACTGAAATACAGCTTCTCCGGCCTTCCCCCGTACGACGCGTCCGTCGCCGACACGCAGGCCGGCCTGTCGCGCCTGCTCGATGCCGCGCGACTCGATGCGGTGCTGATCACGTCGCAGGACGAATACGTGACCGAGTACCTGCCGCGCGGCAACAACCCGCGCTACGCGGTGTCCGGCTTCGACGGCTCGGCCGGCTGCGGAATCTTCCTGAGCGCGGCGACCGCGCAGGCGCTCGATCTGCCGCCGTTCGTGCTGTTCGTCGACGGCCGCTATCACTTCCAGGCCGACGAGCAGTGCGATCCGGCGCGCGTGCGCGTCGAGAAGCTCGGCATCGACGTGACGATCTGGCAGGCGATGGCCGACTGGCTGCTCGCGCACGCGAGCCGGCTCGCGCGGGTCGGCTACGACGCGCGGCGGATCAGCGTCGCGCAGCGCAACCGGCTGTTCGAGCAGACGCAGGCCGCGTCGCTCGACTGGACGAGCCTCGCCGAGCGCGAGATCGACCGGGCGATCGCGCTGCCGGGCTGGAACGTCGAGCGGCCGATCTTCGAGATCCCGGCAGCGATGACCGGCCTGAGCGTCGTGCAGAACCTCGATGCGCTGAACCGCCGGCTCGCCGCGCATACCGGCGCGGCCGACGGCAAGACGGCGTTCTTCACCTGCGCGTCGGACGATCTCGCGTATCTGCTGAACAGCCGCGGCTATCACATCCCGAATGCGTCGTCGCACCTCGGCTTCCTGTTCGCGGTCGGCGGGCGGGTGGCGCTGTTCCTCCCGGAAGGCTGCGACCGCTGCGAGGTCGCGCTCGATTCGTATCCGGCGCTGCAGGTGATCCGGCGCGACGTCGCGGCGCTCGAGCGCTTCCTCGCGCAGTTCGCCGTCGAGCACGTGTGCTACGGCTTCGAATCGGTGAACTGCGCGCTCGTCGACGCGGTGAAGCGGGTGTGGCCGCACGCGCGGCATGCCGATTTCAACCCGGTCGAGGCGATGCGGGCGAGCAAGACGCCGGCGGTGCTCGGCCAGTTCCGCGACGCGTTCGCGCGCAGCTGCGCGGCGATCGCCGAGACGATGCGTTGGGCGAAGTCCGGCGAGCCGGGCGTACGCCACACCGAGTACGACCTTGCGCGCAGGATCAACGACGCGTACGGCGCACGTTCGGCGGTCGCGCTGTCGTTTCCGTCGATCGCGGCGAACGGCGCGAACAGCGCGTTCGCGCATTACACGGCGGCGAGCGCCGACGTCGAGCTGACCGAAGGCGAACTCGTGCTGCTCGACAGCGGCGCGTACTACGAAGCCGGCTTCGCGACGGACTGCACGCGCGTCGTGCTGCGCCGCACGCGGCCGGACACGGTCGCGCAGCCGTGGCAGCGCGAGATCTACACGGTCGCGCTGAAGGCCTGCATCAAGGGGCTCGTCACCCGCTTTCCGGCCACCGCGACGGGCGGCGACGTCGATGCGCTGGTGCGGCAGGTGTGTCGCGACCACGGCCACGATTTCGGCCACGGCACCGGGCACGGCGTCGGGATTCACGTGCACGAGGGTGGCGTGCGGTTCGCGCCGGGCGCGACGTACGGGCTGGTGCCGAATGCGGTGATTTCGGTCGAGCCGGGCATCTACCTGCCGGGCAAGGGCGGCGTGCGGATCGAGAACATCGTGATCGTGCGGGCGGACGACGCGCAGCCGGACACCGTGACGTTCGAGAACATCGTGACGGTCGGCTACGACTGGGATCTGATCGATCTGGATCTGCTGGACGACGCCGAGCGCGCGTACCTGCGCGACTACGAGCGGCTGTGCGTGGAACGCGGCACGCAAGTCACTGCGTGTCCGCTGTTGTAACGAAGGGGGAAGCAGCGACGCGGCCGCCGGGCGGCCGCGCGGCGCGCCGTCAGCCGGTCAGCGTGTGAGCGCCGACACGCGCCCGTCGGGGCCGTACACGCCGGCCGGCGCGGGCGCCGAGCGCAGCACCGCGAGCGCGCGCTCGTTGTAGTCCATCCGGATCCGGATCAGCATCCCGTTGTTCGCGTTGGCCTGGCGCGCGCGTTCGGCGGCCTGTTGCAGCAGTTGCCAGCGGCTCGCGAGGCGCGCGTCGCGCTCGGCCGCCTGGTCCATGCCTTTCTTGCCGGCCGGAAAGCCGAGCGCGGAAAGCTGCGTGTCGCGCGTGCGTTCGAGCTGCGCGAGCCGGTCGATCAGTGCGCTTTTCTTCTCGACGATCCCGGGCAGCATCTCGAGCGGCTCGGCCGTCGTCAGCGCCTTTTCCTCGTAGACGAGCAGGGACGCGAACGCTTCGACCGTCGCGTGTTCGTCGTTGACCGTGGCCAGCAGCTCTTCTCTCATCGCGTCATGCTCGTCACGCCGGTGCGCGGGATGGCCGCACGCCGGCAAACCGGGTGAACCGGCCACGAGGCCGGGATTAGCTGCCCTGCGGGCGCTGCTGCTGCAGCAGTTCGCGGGCGGTGTTCAATACGCCGTCGGCAATCTTGTTCGCGTCGATCGTCAGCGTGCCGTTGTTCAGCGCGTCCTTGATCGACTGGACCAGGCCCGTGTCGATATCGGCGTCGCCCGACGCGGAGACCGAACGCAACTGGCCGGACAGACCCGACAGGTTCACGGTCGTGTCGCCGCCGCTCGATCCTGCATCGGCTGCCTGCGCGGACGACTGGGCCGTGCCGGACGGCGCACGGGCCGCGCCGTTGCCGGTCGGCGCGAGGGGGCTCGGTTTCGGAGTGGAATCGATCTTCACGATGGGTTTCCTGTACGGTTTGACCCAGATAACGGCCGGGTCGGCCCGAACTTTAGCATCGCGAGCCCGAAATGCTCCGAATAAACAATTCTTTACATTCTTGCGGCAGATCCGTCCCTACAGCGGAATTTCCACGGTGCCGGCGTCCTTGACGATCGCCGTGACGATCTGCCCGGCCGCCATCCGCACCCGCACCGACTGGCCCGGCGCCGCATTCGCGAGCACGCTGCCTTCGGCCGAAATCGTGAAGCCGGGGCCGGCCGCGACGACCCGTACCGTCTGGCCGGCCGACACCGACGCCGCGCTCTTCAGCATGTCCTGCCGCAGCGGCAGCCCGGCCGAGATGCGCGCGAGCGCGGTCGCGCCGATCGCCTGCGCCGGATCGGTGATCACCGCGAGCGGCATGACCGTCAGGTCGCCGTCGCGTGCGACCAGGTCGGCCGCGGAGAGCGGCTCGCCGGGCGCGATCTGGCGCGCGGCGACGTAATAGGTGGCCTGCACGGCGACCTTCGCCTGCAGGTAGACGGTCCACGGCCGCTCGCCCGCGCAGCGCACGCCGACCGTCGTGCGGCCCCACAGGCGCGCGCCGGTCGGCAGGAACGGTTCGAGCGTCGTGCACGCGGCGAGTCCGCGCGGAAAGGCGGTCGTGACCGTCGCGGTGGTCTTGCCGGGCAGGCCGGCGATCTGCTGCTGCAGGAACGCGAGCGCCGCGCGCCGGATCGTTTCGGGGTCTTGCTGGCCGGGCGGCGTCGCGGGTTGGACCGTGGGTTGGGCCGCGACGGTAGCCGGAGCCGGGCGGGCCGAAGCGGCCGCCGTGCGCGGCGCCGTTGCGGCTGATGCGGCACGAGCCGCCGCCAGGCGGGCGGCTGCGGCCGCTTGCGGCGCCGGCCGCGCGGGATTCGATGCAGGCTCGGCGGTGCCGGCGACGACCATCGCGATCGCGGCCGGGTCGGCCGGGCGCGGCGTCGCGCCGTACCCGGCGTTCGCGCGGGCGGCTGCGTAGACGGGGACCGTTGCGGGAGCCGGCGCAGCGGCCGGCGGCGGAACGCTCGTCACGACCATCTGGCTGGCCGGTTGCGCGGCGTAGTCGCTGCCGGTCGCGGCGCTCGCCCCGCCAACCGCGCGCTGCAGGCCTGAGGCCGAAGCCGAAGCGACGCCCGCATTCCCGCCGAACTGCCCGCCGCTCGCCGCATTGGCGTGCGCGAGCGCGGTTTCGGCCGTCTCGCCGCGCCCGGGAATCACGATCATCCCGTCGTCCGCATGGGCGGCAGGCGCGGCGATCCACAGCGCCGCGGCGAGCGCGAACGCGCGCCGGACGTGCGTGAGCCGCCCGTTCCTGTCGCGAAGTGCGTCGCCCGTCATCGCCGTGTCCTCGATCCGTTGATCCGCTTCGCATTCTAGGGAGCCGGGGCGTCGCGCAAACGATGAATAGAGGGGGCCTTTGCCGCGTTATTCGTCCGATTGCCGGTTGCGTCCCGCGCCTACCATCGCTGTCATGGAAAAAAGCCTCTCGGGTCGCCATCCGGTGCGAGGGGCGTGCAGCGCTTCATACGGAGAGACGCACACATGCTGGACAAACTCGATGCGGAATTCGCGTTCGGCCGACAGGCGCTCGACGTGCGCGCCTACCGGCAGGAACTGCTGTCGTCGAACATCGCGAACGCCGACACGCCCGGCTACCAGGCCCGCGACGTCGATTTCGCGTCGACGCTCGCGCGTTCGCTGAAGCAGACGAGCGGCGGCCTGGCGCCCAGCAACGCCGCGCAACTGCCGATGACGCAGCCGGCCGGCGTGACGAGCGGCATGTCGATGGTGTCGACGGCGGCGGGCCACATGGCCGGCACCGCGAAGCTGATCCCGACCGGCGGCCCGGCGGACGACTACGGCCGCGCGCAATACCGGATGCCGCTGCAGCCGTCGCTCGACGGCAACACGGTCGATCTCGACGTCGAGCGCGTGCAGTTCGCGAATAACGCGCTGCACTACGAAACCGGGATGACCGTGATGACCCAGCAGATCAAGGCGATGATCGCCGCGATCACGACGAACTCGTAACGAACTCGTAAGCGCCGCTTCCGAATCCGGACTCGAACACAAGGAGCCTCCATGCCTTCGTTGATGAACATCTTCGGCGTCGCCGGTTCGGCGCTGTCCGCGCAATCGCAGCGCCTGAACGTCACCGCGTCGAACCTCGCGAACGCCGACAGCGCGACCGGCCCCGACGGCAAGCCGTACAAGGCCAAGCAGGTCGTGTTCGCGACCGACCCGCTGGGCGGCGCGCGTACCGCGTCCGGCCAGGGCGTGGGCGGCGTGCGCGTGACCAAGGTAATGGACGACCCGTCGCCGATGAAATCGACCTACGACCCGGCGAACCCGGCCGCCGACGCGAACGGCTACGTGCAGATGCCGAACGTCGACCCGGTACAGGAGATGGTGAACATGATCTCGGCGTCGCGCTCGTACCAGGCCAACGTCGAGACGCTGAACACCGCGAAGACGCTGATGCTCAAGACGCTGACGATCGGCTCGTAAGCCGCGCGCCGCCGACCTGACCGACCCGACACCGACAGTTCCGACAGAAGGCCAACAGGATGACTTCCTCCAACACGACGATCGGCAGCAACGGCACCAGCGTGTCGACGCTGCCGACCGACACGATGAACACCAACAACGTGTCGTCGACCAACGGCACGTCGGCGAGCGACCTGCAGGCGACGTTCCTGAAGCTGCTCGTCACGCAACTGCAGAACCAGGACCCGACCAGCCCGGTGGACAGCTCGCAGATGACGTCGCAGCTCGCACAGATCAACACGGTGAGCGGCATCGCGCAACTGAACACGTCGCTCACGTCGCTGTCGACGCAGCTCGCGGCCGGCCAGCAGACGCAGGCCGCGCTGCTGATCGGCACGAACGTGCTCGCGCCGGGCAACTCGGTCGCGGTGAAGAGCGGCGCGGCGTCGCCGTTCGGCGTGTCGCTCGCGAGCTCGGTGTCGAACCTGACGATCACCGTGAAGAACTCGGCGGGCGCCGTCGTGAACACGATCAACGCGGGCGCGCAGTCGGCCGGCACCGTGCCGTTCAACTGGACCCCGACCGACGCGGCCGGCAACGCGCTGCCGGACGGCACGTATACGGTCAGCGCGTCGTACACCAACAGCGCCGGCACGCCGCAGGCGGCCACGACGCTCGCGGCCGCGCAGGTGCAGAGCGTGGTCAAGCAGGCGGACGGCACCGCGGGGCTCGTGCTGTCGAACGGCACGACGGTGGGGCTCACCCAGGTTGCGTCGATCTTCCCGAACACGAAGTCGTCCTCGTCCGGCGACACCACCACCAACTGATCGAGCTTTCCCGTAACGGAGAACGAAATGGGTTATCAACAGGGTCTGAGCGGTCTCTCGGGCGCATCGAACGCGCTCGACGTGATCGGCAACAACATCGCGAACGCGAACACGGTCGGCTTCAAGTCGAGCACCGCGCAGTTCGCCGACATGTACGCGAACTCGGTCGCGACGTCGGTCAACACGCAGATCGGCATCGGCACGACGCTGAACTCGGTGCAGCAGCAGTTCGGCCAGGGCACGATCAACACGACGAACTCGTCGCTCGACGTCGCGATCAACGGCAACGGCTTCTTCCAGATGTCGAACAACGGCGTGACGACGTACTCGCGCGACGGCACGTTCCAGCGCGACAAGAACGGCTACATCGTCAACGCGCAGGGCATGAACCTGATGGGTTACATGGCCGACAAGAACGGCGTGCTCAACACCGCGCAGACCGTGCCGCTGCAGGCGCCGACCACCAACATCGCGCCGACCGCGACGACCAAGATCACCGGCCAGTTCAACCTGAACTCGCAGGACACGGTGCCGGCCAAGACGCCGTTCAACGCGGCCGACACCACGACGTACAACTACTCGACGTCGATCCAGGTGTACGACTCGCTCGGCGGTTCGCAGGCGGTCAACATGTACTTCGTGAAGTCGTCGGCCGGCACGTGGGAAGCTTACGCGGGCGTGCAGGGCGGCGCGACGAACGATCTCGGCACGATCACGTTCGATACGTCGGGCGCGATCAAGAGCACGACGACCGGCACGCCGGCCACGCCGACCGCGTCGCTCGGCCAGTTCCAGTTCACCGTGCCGAACACCGACGGCTCGGCGACGCCGCAGAATCTCACGCTCGACCTGACCGGCACGACGCAGTACGGCGGCAAGGACGGCGTGAACAACCTCGCGCAGGACGGCTACGCGAGCGGCACGCTCACCACCTATTCGATCGGCACCGACGGCAAGCTGACCGGCAACTATTCGAACGGCCAGACCGCCGTGCTCGGCCAGATCGCGCTCGCGAACTTCAACAACCCGAACGGGCTGGTGAACCTCGGCGGCAACCAGTATGCGGAATCGGCCGCGTCGGGCGTGCCGCAGGTGTCGGCGCCGGGCAGCACGAACCACGGCACGCTGCAGGGCAGCGCGCTCGAGAACTCGAACGTCGACCTGACGTCGCAGCTCGTCAACCTGATCACCGCGCAGCGCAACTACCAGGCGAACGCGCAGACGATCAAGACGCAGCAGACCGTCGACCAGACGCTCATCAACCTGTAAGCGCGGATAACCGGCAGCCATGGACCGACTGATCTATACGGCGATGACGGGCGCGTCGCAGTCGCTCGACCAGCAGGCGATCGTCGCGAACAACCTCGCGAATGCGTCGACGACCGGCTTTCGCGCGCAGCTCGCGACGTATCGCGCGGTGCCGATGAATTTCGGCGACGGCAGCAACATCGACCCGACGACGACGCGCACCTACGTGCTCGCGTCGACGCCCGGCGCCGATTACGCGCCGGGTCCGATCACGCGCACCGGCAATCCGCTGGACGTCGCCGTGCAGGGCCCGGGCTGGCTGTCGGTGCAGACGGCCGACGGCAGCGAGGCGTACACGCGCGCCGGCAACCTGCACGTCGACGAGAACGGCCAGCTCGTCAACGCGAGCAACCTGCCGGTGATCGGCAACGGCGGCCCGATCTCGGTGCCGCCGAACGCGGAAGTGACGATCGGCAAGGACGGCACGGTGTCCGCGCTGATGCCGGGCGACCCGCCGACCGCGGTCGCGATCGTCGACCAGATGAAGCTCGTCAATCCCGATGCGGCCACGCTCACGCGCGGCAACGACGGGTTGTTCCGCACCGCCGACGGCAATCCGGCCGACGTCGACCCGAACGTGGTCGTCACGCCGAATTCGCTCGAAGGCAGCAACGTGAACCCGGTGACCGCGATGGTCGCGATGATCGACAACGCGCGCGCATTCCAGCTGCAGTCGAAGCTGATCCAGACGGCCGACCAGAACGAGCAGACGGCGAACCAGTTGCTCAATTTCAGCTGAGCGCCCGCGCCAGCCCACGCAGGAGAATCGACAAATGAATCGTTCGCTCTACATCGCTGCCACCGGCATGAATGCGCAGCAGGCGCAGATGGACGTGATTTCGAACAACCTCGCGAACACCAGCACGAACGGCTTCAAGGCGTCGCGCGCGGTGTTCGAGGATCTGCTGTACCAGACCATCCGCCAGCCCGGCGCGAACTCGACGCAGCAGACCGAGCTGCCGTCGGGCCTGCAGCTCGGCACCGGCGTGCAGCAGGTCGCGACCGAGCGCCTGTACACGCAGGGCGGCCTCACGCAGACCGGCAACTCGAAGGACGTCGCGATCAACGGCGCGGGCTTCTTCCAGGTGCTGATGCCGGACGGCACCAACGCGTACACGCGCGACGGCTCGTTCCAGACCAACGCGCAGGGCCAGCTCGTGACGTCGAGCGGCTACCAGGTGCTGCCGGCGATCACCGTGCCGCAGAACGCGCAGTCGCTGACGATCGGCAAGGACGGCGTCGTGTCGGTCACGCAGCCGGGTTCGAGCAACGCGGTGCAGATCGGCTCGCTCCAGATCGCGACCTTCATCAACCCGACCGGCCTCGAGGCGAAGGGCGAGAACCTGTTCGCGGAAACGACGTCGTCGGGCGCGCCGAACGTGTCGCAGCCGGGGCTGAACGGCGCGGGCGTGCTCAACCAGGGCTACGTCGAAGCGTCGAACGTGAACGTCGTGCAGGAACTCGTCAACATGATCCAGACGCAGCGTGCCTACGAGATCAACAGCAAGGCCGTGACGACGTCCGACCAGATGCTGCAGACCGTCACGCAGATGAAGAGCTAACCGGAACGTCCCGTCGCAGCCATGAAGCAGGTTCGCCTCCCCTCGTCAGCCACCGTCCGCGCCGCCTGCGCGGTCGCGGTGGCGGCGCTCGCCGGTTGCGCGCAGATTCCGCGCGATCCGATCATCCAGCAGCCGATGACGGCGCAGCCGCCGATGCCGATGTCGATGCAGGCGCCCGGCTCGATCTACAACCCCGGCTACGCGGGGCGGCCGCTGTTCGAGGATCAGCGCCCGCGCAACATCGGCGACATCCTGACGATCATGATCGCGGAGAACATCAACGCGACCAAGTCGTCGGGCGCGAACACGAACCGGCAGGGCAACACCGATTTCAACGTGCCGACGGCCGGCTTCCTCGGCGGGCTGTTCGCGAAGGCGAACCTGTCGGCGACCGGCGCGAACAAGTTCGCGGCCACCGGCGGCGCGAGCGCGGCGAACACGTTCAACGGCACGATCACGGTGACCGTCACCAACGTGCTGCCGAACGGCAACCTCGTGGTCAGCGGCGAGAAGCAGATGCTGATCAATCAGGGCAACGAATTCGTGCGTTTCTCGGGGGTCGTCAATCCGAACACGATCTCGGGTGCGAACTCGGTCTACTCGACGCAGGTCGCCGACGCGAAGATCGAATACTCGTCGAAGGGCTACATCAACGAAGCCGAGACGATGGGCTGGCTGCAGCGCTTCTTCCTCAACATCGCGCCGTGGTGATGACGATGCAGACGACCCTGTTCCACCGCCTGTCGGCCCGCGCGCACGCGGCCGCGCGGCTCGCCGTCGCGTTCGCGGCGGTGGTCGCCGCGTGCGTGCTCGGCACTGCGCCGGCGCACGCGGAACGCCTGAAGGATCTCGCGCAGATCCAGGGCGTGCGCGACAACCCGCTGATCGGCTATGGCCTCGTCGTCGGCCTCGACGGCACGGGCGACCAGACGATGCAGACGCCGTTCACCACGCAGACGCTCGCGAACATGCTCGCGAACCTCGGCATCTCGATCAACAACGGTTCGGCCAACGGCGGCCCGTCGTCGCTGAACAACATGCAACTGAAGAACGTCGCGGCCGTGATGGTGACGGCCACGCTGCCGCCGTTCGCGCGGCCCGGCGAGGCGCTCGACGTGACCGTGTCGTCGCTCGGCAACGCGAAGAGCCTGCGCGGCGGCACGCTGCTGCTCACGCCGCTGAAGGGCGCGGACGGCCAGGTGTACGCGCTCGCGCAGGGCAACATGGCGGTCGGCGGCGCGGGCGCCAGCGCGAACGGCAGCCGCGTGCAGGTGAACCAGCTCGCGGCCGGCCGGATCGTCGGCGGCGCGATCGTCGAGCGCGCGGTGCCGAACGCGATCGCGCAGATGAACGGCGTGCTGCAACTGCAACTGAACGACATGGACTACGGCACCGCGCAGCGCATCGTGTCCGCGGTCAACTCGAGTTTCGGCCCGGGCACCGCGACGGCGCTCGACGGTCGCACGATCCAGCTCGCGGCGCCGGCCGATTCGGCGCAGCAGGTCGCGTTCATGGCGCGGCTGCAGAACCTCGACGTGAGCCCGGACAAGGCCGCCGCGAAGGTGATCCTGAACGCGCGCACCGGCTCGATCGTGATGAACCAGATGGTCACGCTGCAGAGCTGCGCGGTCGCGCACGGCAACCTGTCGGTCGTCGTCAACACGCAGCCGGTGGTGTCGCAGCCGGGGCCGTTCTCGAACGGGCAGACGGTGGTCGCGCAGCAGTCGCAGATCCAGTTGAAGCAGGACAACGGCGCGCTGAAGATGGTGACGGCCGGCGCGAATCTCGCCGACGTCGTGAAGGCGCTGAACACGCTCGGCGCGACGCCCGCGGACCTGATGTCGATCCTGCAGGCGATGAAGGCGGCCGGCGCGCTGCGCGCCGACCTGGAGGTGATCTAAATGGCGGCGAACCTTCCGAACGCAAACGACCTCACGCAGCGCTTCGCGCTCGACGTGCAGGGTTTCGACGCGCTGCGGGCGCAGGCGAAGCAGTCGCCGCAGGCCGGCGCGAAGGCGGTGGCCGGCCAGTTCGACGCGATGTTCACGCAGATGATGCTCAAGAGCATGCGCGACGCGTCGCCCGACGGCGGGCTGTTCGATTCGCATACGTCGAAGATGTACACGTCGATGCTCGACCAGCAGCTCGCGCAGCAGATGTCGACGCGCGGGATCGGCGTCGCCGACGCGCTGATGAAGCAGTTGCTGCGCAATGCGGGCGCCGGCGCGGGCAGCGATACGGCAGCGGATGTGGGCGCGGGCGGCATGGGCGCCGGCGGCCTCGGCACGGCCGGCAACGAAGGCAGCCTCGCCGCGATGAACGCGATGGCGAAGGCCTATGCGAACGCGGCGAACAACGGCGGGCTCGCCGGTGCGCGCGGCTATTCGGCCGGCAGCGCGCTGACGCCGCCGGTCAAGGGCGCGAGCGGCGTGCAGGACGCGGACGCGTTCGTCGACCGGCTCGCGGCCCCGGCGCAGGCGGCCAGCGCGACGACCGGCATCCCGGCGCGCTTCATCGTCGGCCAGGCCGCGCTCGAATCGGGCTGGGGCAAGCGCGAGATCCGCGCGGCGGACGGCTCGACCAGCTACAACGTGTTCGGCATCAAGGCGAACAAGGGCTGGACCGGCCGCACCGTGTCGGCGCTGACCACCGAATACGTGAACGGCACACCGCGCCGCGTGGTCGCGAAGTTCCGCGCGTACGACTCGTACGAGCACGCGATGACCGATTACGCGAACCTGCTGAAGAACAACCCGCGCTACGCGGGCGTGCTGAGTGCGAGCCGCAGCGTCGAGGGCTTCGCGCACGGCATGCAGAAGGCCGGTTACGCAACCGACCCGAATTACGCGAAGAAGCTGATCTCGATCATGCAGCAGATCGGCTGACGGGCCCGCCCGTCATCGGTTCGTCCCCCTTTCGGACCGCGCCCGGCAGCCCGCCGCGCGCGGTTTCAACGTTTGCGCGAAATAAATCGCCGTTTCGATCTAAACTTTCGGTCAGCACTGCCGCTAAGTGTGAGAGACCTGCGACCGGGCCCCCGTTCTGGCCCGGTTTTATTGCGCACCGGTTGCCCCGGGCGCCCATGACAAGAAAGACCGGCTAGCCATGAATATCGAAACGTCGACGGACCCCAGCCTGGATGCAGGCCACTCCGGGCCCGACTATGCCCGCCGCAATCCGCTGGAAATCGGCGTGCAGCTGCGCAACCTGGTGAATCGCGGCGATTTCCTGACCGTGCAGTACCCGGGTGGCCAGCTCGTCACGCGTCTGCTCGAGGTCGACGTCGGCGCGCGGACGTTCACGTTCGACTGGGGCGCGCTGTCCGAGCAGAACGCCGGCATCCTCGGCGCGTCGCACTGCACGTTCGCGGCTTCGCCGGAGGGCGTGCGCGTCGAATTCACCACGGGCACGCCGCGCGAGACGCGCTACGAGGGGCTGCCCGCGTTCGTCGCCGATTTCCCCGACGTGCTGGTCTGCATCCAGCGCCGCGAATATTTCCGCGTGGACGCGCCGATCGTCGATCCGTTCCTGTGCCGCGGCAAGCTGCCGGACGGCGAAAGCTTCCTGTTCGAGGTGCACAACCTGTCGCTCGGCGGCGTGGGGCTGCGCACGGCCGACGAGCGCGTCGAGGCGCTCGAGGTCGGCACGCTGTTGCCGGACGTCGAGCTCGAGCTGACCGGCCACGGCAAGCTGTCGCTCGACCTGCAGCTGGTGTCGCAACGTTCGACGCAGATGCCGAACGGGTCGCGCCGCTACCAGCTCGGCTTCCGCTACATGTCGCTGCCGGGCAGCGCGGAGAACACGCTGCAGCGGCTGATCACCCAGCTCGAAATGAAGCGCCGCTCGCTCGCGCGGGCCTGACGCGCACCCGGCGCGGGCCCCGTCCGGGCCGCCCGCGCAGCGCCGCCGGCGCTCCTCGCCGGCCGCTTCGAACGGCGACGCACGCCCGTGCGCCGCGCGTGCATTTTTTCCTCAATTTTTTCGATCCGCGGCCGTTATACCGGGAGTCACGCAACCCGGCGGCCGCAGCGCGGCCGGCTCATCAGGATCGCGCATGTCCAACTCACTCATGAACCTCGGTGTCAGCGGCCTGAATGCCGCGCTCTGGGGCCTCACGACGACCGGCCAGAACATCAGCAACGCCGCGACGCCCGGCTATTCGGTCGAGCGCCCCGTCTATGCCGAGGCAAGCGGGCAGTACACCAGCAGCGGCTACATGCCCCAGGGCGTGAATACCGTCACCGTGCAGCGGCAGTACAGCCAGTACCTGAGCGACCAGCTGAACGGCGCGCAGACGCAGGGCGGCGCGCTGTCGACGTGGTACTCGCTCGTCACGCAGCTGAACAACTACATCGGCAGCCCGACGGCCGGCATCTCGACCGCGATCACGAGCTACTTCACCGGGATGCAGAACGTCGCGAACAGCGCGTCCGACTCGTCGGTGCGGCAGACCGCGATGAGCAATGCGCAGACGCTCGCGAACCAGATCACGGCGGCCGGCCAGCAGTACGACGCGCTGCGCCAGAGCGTGAACACGCAGCTCACCAGCACCGTCACGCAGATCAACGCGTACACCGCGCAGATCGCGCAACTGAACCAGCAGATCGCGGCGGCGAGCAGCCAGGGCCAGCCGCCGAACCAGCTGATGGACCAGCGCGACCTCGCAGTGTCGAACCTGTCGAATCTCGCGGGCGTGCAGGTGGTGCGCAACAGCGACGGCTACAGCGTGTTCATGTCGGGCGGCACGCCGCTCGTCGTCGCGGACAAGAGCTATCAGCTCGCGACCGTCACGTCGCCGTCCGATCCGAGCGAGCTGACCGTCGTGTCGCAGGGCATCGCCGGCGCGAACCCGCAGGGGCCGAACCAGTTCCTGTCCGACGCGTCGCTGTCGGGCGGCACGCTGGGCGGCCTGCTCGCGTTCCGCAGCCAGACGCTCGATCCGGCCGAAGCGCAGCTCGGCGCGATCGCGACCAGCTTCGCCGCGCAGGTCAACGCGCAGAACGCGCTCGGCATCGACCTGTCGGGCAAGGTCGGCGGCAACCTGTTTTCGACCGGCGCGCCGATCACCTACGCGAACCAGGGCAATACCGGCAACGCGGCGCTGTCCGTGTCGTTCGCGAACGCCGCGCAGCCGACCACCAGCGACTACACGCTGGCATACGACGGCACGAACTACACGCTGACCGACCGTGCGACCGGCACGGTGGTCGGTACGTCGACGTCGATGCCGGCCTCGATCGGCGGCCTGAACTTCTCGTTCTCGTCCGGCTCGATGAGCGCCGGCGACAAGTTCACCGTGCAGCCGACGCGCGGCGCGCTGAACGGCTTCGGCCTCACGACGTCGAACGGCTCCGCGATCGCGGCGGCCGCGCCGTACGTGCCGTCGGCCACGACGACCAACACCGGCAACGGCACGATCGGCGGGCTGTCGGTCACGAGCGCGACGGCCGCGGCCAACGCGCACAACTACACGATCACGATGGGCGGCACCACGGCCGCGCCGACCTACACGGTCACCGACAACACGGCCGTGCCGCCGACGACCAGCGCCGCGCAGCCGTACCAGTCCGGCTCGCCGATCACGCTGACGGCGGGCGTCACGGTCACGGTGTCGGGCACGCCGGCGGTGGGCGACACGTTCAAGGTCGCGCCGAACACGGGTGGCACGAACGACGGCAGCAACGCGCTCGCGCTGTCGAAGCTCGTCAACTCGAAGTCATTCGGCAACGGCTCGGCCACGCTGACGGGTGCGTACGCGAACTACGTGAACGGCATCGGCAACACGGCGAGCCAGCTGAAGTCGTCGAGCGCCGCGCAGACCGCGCTGGTCGGCCAGATCACGCAGGCGCAGCAGTCGGTGTCGGGCGTGAACCAGAACGAGGAAGCGGCCAACCTGATGCAGTACCAGCAGCTCTACCAGGCGAACGCGAAGGTGATCCAGACGGCGTCGACGCTGTTCCAGACCGTGCTCGGCCTGTTCAACTGATTTCGGGGTAAGCGATGCGGATTTCCACTGCGCAGTTCTACCAGATGAACGTCGCCCAGATGAGCGACCAGCAGGCGCAGCTCTCGCAGCTGTACCAGCAGATCTCGAGCGGCGTGAGCCTCGCGACGCCGGCCGACAACCCGCTCGGCGCGGCGCAGGCCGTGCAGCTGTCGATGACGTCGGCGACGCTGTCGCAGTACGCGTCGAACCAGAACGCTGCGCTGTCGTCGCTGCAGAAGGAAGACCAGACGCTCATCAGCGTCAACAACCTGCTCAACAGCATTCACACGGTCGTGATCCAGGCCGGCGACGGTTCGCTGTCGGACAGCGATCGTTCGGCGTTGTCGACGCAGCTGCAGGGTTATCGCGACCAGTTGCTGACGCTCGCGAATTCGACGGACGGCTCGGGCAACTACCTGTTCGCGGGCTTCCAGTCGGCCACCGCGCCGTTCTCGAACGCGCCGGGCGGCGGCGTGACCTACAGCGGCGACACCGGCTCGCGCCAGGTGCAGATCGCCGACACGCGCTCGATCGCGCAGGGCGACAACGGCGCGAACGTGTTCCTGTCGGTGCCGATGCTCGGCAGCCAGCCGGTGCCGCTCGCCGGCGCGAGCAACACCGGCACGGGCACGATCGGCGGCGTGACGATCACGAGCCCGTCGGCCGCGTCCAACGCGCACCAGTTCACGATCGCGTTCGGCGGCACGGCCGCCGCGCCGACCTACACGGTGACCGACAACACCGTCGTGCCGCCGACCACGACGACCGCGCAACCGTATTCGGACGGCGCCGGGATCGCGCTCGGCAACGGCCTGTCGGTGCCCGTGTCGGGCAAGCCGGCGCCGGGCGACACGTTCACGGTCACGCCCGCGCCGCAGGCCGGCACCGACGTGTTCGCGGCGCTCGACACGATGATCGCCGCGCTGAAGGTGCCGATCAGCAGCAACACGAGCGCGGCGACCGCGCTCGCGAACGCGATGACCACCGGCACGACCAAGCTGAACAACATGATGACGAACGTCCTCACGGTGCAGGCGTCGGTCGGCGGCCGCGAGCAGGAAATCAAGGCGATGCAGGCCGTGAACCAGACCAACACGCTGCAGGTCAGCAGCGACCTGGCCGACCTGACGAGCACCAACATGGTCGCGACGATCAGCCAGTTCCTGCAGATGCAGAACGCGCTGACGGGTTCGCAGAAGGCTTACGCGCAATTGCAGAACCTGTCGCTGTTCCAGTACATCAATCCGTGATGCACGACGCGCCGACGGCGAGGTGAGCGCACGCTTACTTCGCTGTCGGCGCCCGCCGCCGCCCGTGCATCGTGTGCGGACGGACGCTTCACCGGGCCGCGCGGTCGCGCACCGGTTCTCTCATGCGGGCTGCCGCGTCCTCGTTTGGCCGGCCGCGCATACCGGCTCGCTTGCCAGCCCCCATTCCGCTCCGTAAACTCGCGCCAGATTCCGGACCGGCGCATCCCTGGCAGCCGGCGACCGACGACCGACAGGAGCGCTTTCCCCATGTCCGATTCCTACTTCCCGCGCTGGCGGGTCCAGCCGACCGGCGCGGCCTCGCGCGTGGTCGGCCCCGACGAGCGCCTCGCGTGGCCGCAGATGATCGCGATGGGTGTGCAGCACGTCGTCGCGATGTTCGGTTCGACCGTGCTCGCGCCGCTGCTGATGGGCTTCGACCCGAACCTGTGCATTTTCATGTCGGGCATCGGCACGCTGCTGTTCTTCGTGCTGGTCGGCGGCCGCGTGCCGAGCTACCTCGGCTCGAGCTTCGCGTTCATCGGCCTGGTGATCGCGGTGACGGGCTATGGCGGCAGCGGCCCGAACCCGAACATTCCGGTCGCGCTCGGCGGGATCGTCGCGTGCGGCGTCGTGTACGTCGCGCTCGGCGCGCTGGTGCAGGCGATCGGCACGCGCTGGATCGAGACGCTGATGCCGCCCGTCGTGACCGGCGCGGTGGTCGCGGTGATCGGGCTGAACCTCGCGCCGATCGCGGTCAAGGGCGTGTCGGGCTCGACCTTCGAATCGGTGATGGCGCTCGTCACGGTGCTGTGCGTCGGCGGTGTCGCGGTGTTCGCGCGCGGAATGATGCAGCGCCTCTTGATCCTCGTCGGGCTCGTGATCGCGTACGTGATCTACGCGATCGCGACCAACGGAATGGGCCTCGGCAAGCCAATCGATTTCGCGATCGTCGCGCAGGCCGCGTGGTTCGGCGTGCCGAGCTTCCGCGCGCCGGTGTTCGATCCGCACGCGATGCTGATGCTCGCGCCGATCGCGGTGATCCTGGTCGCGGAGAACCTCGGCCACATCAAGGCCGTCAGCGCGATGACGGGCACCAACCTCGACCGCTACGTCGGCCGCGCGTTCATCGGCGACGGGCTCGCGACGATCGTCTCGGGCAGCGTCGGCGGCACGGGCGTGACCACCTACGCGGAGAACATCGGCGTGATGGCCGTCACGCGGATCTATTCGACGCTGGTGTTCGCGCTCGCCGCGCTGATCGCGATCGGGCTGGGCTTCTCGCCGAAGTTCGGCGCGGTGATCCAGACGATTCCGGGCCCGGTGCTCGGCGGCGTGTCGATCGTGGTGTTCGGGCTGATCGCGGTGACGGGCGCGCGGATCTGGGTCGTCAACAAGGTCGACTTCTCCGACAACCGCAACCTGATCGTTGCGGCCGTCACGCTGGTGCTCGGCGCCGGCGACTTCTCGCTGAAGATCGGCGGCTTCGGGCTCGGCGGGATCGGCACCGCGACGTTCGGCGCGATCATCCTGTACGCGATCCTGCGCAAGGAAAAGGAACCGGGCCCGGTGGTCTGATTCGGGAGCGGGCGGTGCAATGCCGCCCGCGGGCGCGCCTTCATGCGCCGGTATTCGACTGCCCCTGCAGCCACGCGCAGAACTGCGCGACGAGCGGATCGTCGGCCGGCGCGCCCGGCGCGATCCACCAGTAGCTGCGCGTCGCGATGCGCGGCCCGTCGAGCGGCATCACCAGGCGCCCGCTCGCGAGCTCGTCGTCGATCAGCGGCAGCGGGCCGAGCGCGACGCCGAGCCCGTCGACGGCCGCCTGCAGCGCCAGGTAGAAGTGATCGAACGACTGCCGCTTGCGCCCCTTCATCGTCACGCCGGCCGCCGCGAACCAGTCGCGCCAGCCTTCCGGCCGCGTATCCGAATGCAGCAGCACGTGCCGCGCGAGATCGTCCGCGCGCGTGATCGGCGCCCGCTTGAGCAGCGCCGGGCTGCACACCGGAATCACGCTTTCGTCGAGGAAGTGGCCGCTCGTGCAGTTCGGCCAGTGGCCGGGGCCGCGGCGGATCGCGACGTCGAAGCCGTTCAGCGTGTCGAGCGGCGCGTTCGACGTCGACAGCTTCAGCTCGACGTTCGGCACGTCGCGCTGGAACCGCGACAGGCGCGGCAGCAGCCATTTCATCGCGAAGGTCGGCAGCGCGTTGATGCGCAGCACGCGCGCCGCGCCGGTGTTGCGCAACTGCTCGGTGGCGAGCGCGATGCTGTCGAAGGCCGCGCGCACGGTGTCCAGGTAGCGGCGGCCTTCGTCGGTGAGCTTCACGCGCTTGCCGTAGCGGTGAAACACCGGCTTGCCGAGCCACGCCTCGAACCCGGCGATCTGCCGGCTGATGGCACCGTGAGTCACATGCAGCTCGTCGCCGGCGGCGCTGAAGCTTTCATGTCGTGCCGCGGCTTCAAAGGCCCGAAGCGCGGAAAAGGGTGGGAGATCGCGTGCCATGCTTGTGATTCTAGATCACAAGGGCGCGCCGATAAAATCGTTTTGCCGGAATCCTGAACGGCGGTAACCTCGGTTCACCGTTTGATGAGGACCCCATGCAATCCGCCTTTCCGCCCGCCTCGCCGCCCGCTTCCCCGCCGCCTGGCGCGTCTCCTCGCAGCGTCGGCCTCGCCCAGCTGTTCACCGGTTTCCTGTCGCTCGGCCTGATGTCGTTCGGTGGCGCGTTGCCGTTCGCGCGGCGCACGATCGTCGACGAGCGCAAGTGGCTCTCCGCCGACGAATTCACCGATCTGCTCGGCCTGTGCCAGTTCCTGCCGGGCGGCAACGTGATCAACCTGTCGGTCGCCGTCGGCATGCGCTTTCGCGGCGTCGCCGGTGCGTTCGCCGGCATTCTCGGGCTGATTGCGGGCCCGACGCTCGTCGTCGTCGCGCTCGGCGTGCTGTACGCGAAGACGCAGAACGATCCGCGCGTGCAGCACCTGTTCGCGGGGCTTGCCGCGGCGGCGGCCGGCCTGCTCGTCGCGATGGCCGTGAAGGTCGCGAAGCCGCTGCTGCGGGCGCCGCGCACGGCGGCGGCGATCGCGGCGCTCGCGTTCGTCGCGATCGCGGTGCTGCGCATGCCGCTGTTGATCACGATGCTCGTGCTGACGCCCGTCAGCATCTGGCTCGCATCGCGCCGCCGCGATGGGAGCACGCCGCGGCCGGCGCCGGCTGCCGCGCCCGGCACGCAGGGGGCGCCCGACGCGCCCCGCTCGCAACAGGAGGGCCGGCCATGAGCGATACGCTGATCGCCATCGCGACGATCTTCAGCCAGTTGTCGCTGCTCGCGTTCGGCGGCGGCAACACGATCCTGCCGGAGATGCAGCGGCAGGTCGTCGACGTGCATCACTGGATGAGCGCGCACGAGTTCACCGCGCTGTTCGCGCTGGCCCAGGCGGCGCCCGGGCCGAACATGATGATCGTGTCGCTGGTCGGCTGGCACGTGGCCGGCTGGGCCGGGCTGCTGGTCGCGTCGCTCGCGAAGTTCGGGCCGTCGTCGATCGTCACCGTGCTCGCGCTGCATGCGTGGGAGCGCTTTCGCGATCGGCCGTGGCGCCGCTACGTGCAGCAGGGGATGATGCCGGTGACGGCCGGGCTCGTCGCGGCAAGCGCGGTGCTGATTTCCGAGGCGTCGAACCGCACCGCGATCCAGTGGGGCATCACGGCCGCGTGCGCGGTGCTGGCGTGGCGCACGCGCATCCATCCGCTGTGGCTGCTCGCGGGCGGCGCGCTGATCGGGCTCACGGGCATCGGGCAGTGAGCTGCGCACAACCGCCCTCCCGTGCGCGATACTGGCGCGACTTTTCACGGGAGGATCGATGGATCTCGACGGCGCCAGCCGCAATCTCACTGTCGCCGCGTTGCTGACGCTGTCCGGCGGCTATCTCGACGCGTACACGTACGTCGGCCACGGCCACGTGTTCGCGAACACGATGACCGGCAACGTCGCGCTGCTCGGCATCAACCTGTCGGCCGGCGAATGGGCCGCGGCGCTGCATCACGTACCGCCGCTCGGCGGCTTCGTGCTCGCGGTGTTCGTCGCGCACCTGCTCGGCCTCGCCGCGGGGCGCGGCTGGATGCGGCATACGGCGTTCGTGAGCCTGATCGTCGAAATCGCGTTTCTCGGCGTCGCCGCGAGCGGTCTCGTCGGCGCGTCGAGCGCATGGCTGATTCCGGGCATCTCGTTCGTCGCGACGCTGCAGACGCTGTCGTTCACCCATCTCGAGGAACTGTCGTACACGTCGGTGATGACGACCGGCAACCTGCGGCGTGCGGCGCAGAAGCTGTTCGTCGGGCTGATCCCGCGCTACGACGCGGGGGCGCTGCACGACTCGGCGCTGCTCGCGACGATCAGTTTCTGTTTCCTGGCCGGCGCGGTGGTCGGCGGCCTCGTGACGCGGCTCGTGCCGGACATCGCGCTGTGGGGCGCCGTGCTGCTGCTCGTCGGCGCGTTCGCGGAGATCGTGCGGCGGGCGTGGCGTCGCGCGGGGAACGGCGGCGCGGGCGGCGGGGACGGTAACGGCGACGCGGGCGCCGGCAGCGACGGGGCGGCGCAAACGGCCTGACGGCAGGCGGCAATCGGACAACCCCAAGCCGCAAGTCGCAAGCGGCAAGCGGCAAGCGGCAAGCGGCAAGCGGCAAGCCGGTCGCAACGATCGCACCGACCATTTCACCGCACCGCACCGCACCGCACCGCACCGCACCGCACCGCACCGCACCATCGCCGAACCTTACAGCGCCGCACGTGTCCGCCGGCGCCATCGCGCACCCTCCCGCCCTCGCGCGAGACAGACCCGGCGCGGGAACCGTTGTTCCCGGACGACAATCGCGCGATTGCCGCGTATTTCAATTTCTTTCAGCGTTCGCACTGGTCTTATGATTCAGCCCACATCGCGCACGCCATGAACGTGTGCGATCGCCACCCGGCTGCGCACGCGGCCGGCCATGAATGGAGACACCTACAAAAGGGAAAGCTCATGAAGCAGACCACCCGACTCGCAGTCATCGCAGGGGGCGCGGCGCTGGCCTTCGCCAGCCAGTACGCAGCAGCACAAAGCTCGGTCACGCTCTGGGGCGTCGCCGACGCCAGCATTCGTTACCTGACCAACGCCAACGCCAAGAACGACGGCCTGCTGTCGATGACCAACGGCGCGATCACGAACAGCCGCTTCGGCATCTACGGCACGGAAGACCTGGGCGGCGGCCTGAAGGCCGTGTTCAACCTCGAGAGCGGCGTGAACCTGCAGAACGGCGCGTTCGCCGACAGCGGCCGCCTGTTCAACCGCGCGGCGTACGTCGGCCTGCAGAGCCCGTACGGCACGGTGACCCTCGGCCGCCAGAAGACGCCGCTGTTCGACCTGCTGTCGGACACCTACGATCCTCTGACGGTCGGCAACTACCTCGAAAACGCGTGGCTGCCGGTCGCACTCGGCGGCGGACTGTATGCGGACAACCAGATCAAGTACACGGGCAAGTTCGATGGCCTGACGGCGAAGGCGATGTACTCGACCGGCACCAACTACGAATCGACCGGCGCCGGCGGCTTCTCGGGCCAGATTCCGGGCTCGCTCGGCAAGGGCAATGCGTGGGGCGTGTCGCTGTCGTACGTGATGGGCCCGCTCAGCATCGCGGCCGGTGCGCAGCAGAACAGCGACAACTCGGCGCGCAAGCAGACGATCTACCACGCGAACGTCGTGTACGCGTTCAGCAAGGCGAAGATCTACGCGGGCTACCTACGCTCGAAGGACGACACGGGCTTCGTCGACAGCCTGCTCGCGCAGCAGTCGATTCCGGTCGCGAAGGGCACGGGCCGCATCGACGACGGTCCGTTCGCGGGCGTGAGCTGGCAGGTCAGCGCGCCGCTGACGCTGACGGGCGCGTTCTACTACGACCACATGCGCAATGCGATGACCACGAACGGCACGCTCGCGAGCGGCAACCGCTACGCGATCGTCGGCATCGCCGAGTACGCGCTGAGCAAGCGCACCGAAATCTACGGCACCGTCGACTTCAACAAGACGAACGGCGCGGCGAACGTCGAGCTGCCCGGCCGCAGCAACCAGACGGGCATCGCGATCGGCCTGCGCAATATCTTCTGACGAACGTCGGAACGCACGCGCCGGCTTCGTCCGACACGCATCGAAGAGGCTCCGCGAGGGGCCTCTTTTTTTTCGTCATGCGAGCTTCATACGCACGCACGACTATTCGGCGGCCGCTCCATTGCGGAAGTCCCGCGCCGTAAGCGATCCGTCGGCAATCCAGAACATACTTTTACAGTCCGCGCGAGGGCTTTCCGCTACGCTGCGTGCATCGCGCGTGGCATGCCGTCCGGCGTGCGCGTGCGTCGTTCCGGTGGCGCTTCGCGAGCGCGGCCGGCCTGGTGCGTAACTTGTGTATCCGGCGATGACAAACACGGTCCGCCGGTTTCTTTCGTGGGACGATGCGCTCACGATTTTCTTGAAAGGGGATGACGATGGGTATCCTGAATGTCGTGGGTGAGATCGCCGGCGCAGTCGCCGCCGTCGAAGGCGCGGAAAAGCTGGATCCGGATGCGGGCCTCCTGACCAAGGCGGCCGCGGCCGTCGCCGGTTTCAAGGGCGCGGAGGCGATCGAAGGCATGCTCGAGAAGAAGGACGAGCAGCCGCAGCAGGCGGACGATACGCAGGCGACGGACGGCAGCGACACGTCGCAGGCATGAGCATGGCGGCCGGTCGGGCCGCGGGCGCGCCCTTCGCGTGCCCGGGCCGGCCGGTGCCGCGCAATCGGCAGGTCGGGCATGCGGTCGATCGGTGACGCATGGCACAACCGCCAGCCGGTTTGACCGGCGAGAGGCCTCGTCTCTCGCCGTTTTTTATTGAGCGCGCGGCACGCACCACGCGCCGCACGAATTCCCGAATCTTGCTATCGTCCCTCCATCCGAACTGCGATGAGGGAATGCGATGGATTTCGACTACGACCTGTTCGTCATCGGCGCCGGCTCGGGCGGCGTGCGGCTCGCGCGCATGTCCGCGTCATACGGCGCACGCGTCGGCATAGCGGAAGAGGAGCAGATCGGCGGCACCTGCGTGCTGCGCGGCTGCATCCCGAAGAAGCTGCTCGTCTACGCGTCGCACTACCCGCACGAAGTCGACGACGCGAAGGGCTTCGGCTGGACCTTCGGCGCCGGCACGCTCGACTGGTCCGCGCTGATCGCCGCGAAGGATCGCGAGATCAACCGGCTGAGCGACATCTACATCAACCTGCTGCGGCAATCGAGCGTCGACATGCACGCCGGCCGCGCGACGCTCGTCGATGCGCATACCGTCGCGATCGGCGAGCGTACGATCCGCGCGCGCCACATCGCGATCGCGACCGGCTCGCGGCCGTCGCTGCCGCCGCGGCCCGGCATCGAGCATGCGATCACGTCGCGCGAGGCGTTGTCGCTCGCGGCGCTGCCCAAACGCATCGCGGTGGTCGGCGGCGGCTATATCGCGGTCGAGTTCGCGGGCATCTTCAACGGTTTCGGCAGCCACGTCGAGCTGTTCTATCGCGGCGAACAAATCCTGCGCGGCTTCGACGACGACGTGCGTCAATTCCTGACCGACGAGATGACGAAGCAGGGCGTCACGATTCATGCGCGCGCGGTGATCGAATCGATCGAGCGCGCAGATGACGGCACGCTGTTCGTGCAGGTCGGCGACGCGCGGCACGGGCCGTACGATCAGGTGCTCTATGCGACCGGCCGCGTGCCGAATGTCGACGGGATCGGGCTCGAGCAGGCGGGCATCCTGCTCGATGCGCGCGGCGCGATTGCCGTCGATGCATATTCGGCGACGTCGGTGCCGTCGATTCACGCGATCGGCGACGTCACGTCGCGGCCGCAGCTCACGCCGGTCGCGACGCGCGACGCCGGGCTGCTCGCGCGCACGCTGTTCGGCGGGTCGCGCGTGGCGGTCGACCACGCGTACGTGCCGTCGGCCGTGTTCAGCCAGCCGGAGGTCGCGACGGTCGGCCTGACCGAAGCCGATGCGCGTCGTACGCTGGGCGACGTCGACATCTACCGCACGTCGTTCAAGGCGCTGCGCCACACGCTGTCGGGCCGCGACGAGCGCACGCTGATGAAGCTCGTCGTCGTGCGCGACAGCCAGCGCGTGGTCGGCGCGCACATGGTCGGCCGCGAGGCGGGCGAGATCATCCAGGGCATCGCGATCGCGATTCGCGCGGGCGCGACGAAGGCGCAGTTCGACGACACGATCGGCATTCATCCGACCGCGGCCGAGGAATTCGTGACGATGCGGCAGAAGGTGGCCGATTAGCAGGAACCGGGAAACCACGCGCGCGTTTGCGCCGATGCACGCGCGCGTGCGGCCGGTATGCCGAACGGCGTATTTTCGAGATATCGATCGTTCGGATCGAAGAGGCGGATTAACGTGTGTCGGTATCGCCGGATCGATCGTTAATCCGCCGATATCGACACGGACGACTGGCGGGTATCGATCGCGTGTCGCGCGAGCCCATGCCTGCAAGGCTTTACGCGTGAATGGATCGCCTATTCGATATAAGCGTGAAAATCGTCAATTATTATCAAGATAGGCCGTCTTGATAAACAGGCTTGATATGATCGCGAAAAATCATATACGGGGCCGACCATGCGCGATCAACAGCGCAGTAATCAGAATAACGGAATCATCCGTGCGCGCGATGCAGGCGCGTATCGCATTACCCATCCGCTTTTCGCCGTGACGCATCCGTTGCGCGCGTTCCTCCATGACTTGCCGCGATCGCCGAATCGGCGATGAACGCGTGCGCGTGCCCCGCGCAGTGCCCTCTTTTCCAGCAAGGAGACCCGCAGTGAACATTCAGACACGACGCACCGTCCTCGTGGCGGCAGCGGTCGTCGCGGCGCTGTCCGGCTGCGCGACCGAATCGTCGCGCACGCTCGACGTGCCGGCCGTCAGCAGCGCGCAGAAGCCGTACGCGGGCAAGCCCGTCGCGATCGCCGTCGGCAAGTTCGACAACCGCTCGAGCTACATGCGCGGCATCTTCTCCGACGGCATCGACCGCCTCGGCGGACAGGCGAAGACGATCCTCGTCACGCGCCTGCAGCAGAGCCGCCGCTTCAACGTGCTCGATCGCGAGAACCTCGACGAGATCAGGCAGGAAGCGGGCTTCATGAAGAAGGCGCAGGCCGTGAAGGGCGCGAACTACGTGGTGACCGGCGACGTGACCGAGTTCGGCCGCAAGGACGTCGGCGATCATCAGCTGTTCGGCATTCTCGGCCGCGGCAAGACGCAGGTCGCGTACGCGAAGGTCAACCTGAACATCGTCGACACGACGACGTCGGAAGTCATCGCATCGAGCCAGGGCGCGGGCGAGTTCAGCCTGTCGAACCGCGAGGTGATCGGCTTCGGCGGCACGGCCGGCTACGACTCGACGCTCAACGGCAAGGTGCTGGACCTCGCGATCCAGGAAGCCGTGAACCATCTCGTCGACCAGGTCGACGCCGGCGTGCTGAAGGCCGCGCAATAAGTGCCGCGCGCGATACGGCGCGCACGAATCATTTCACCAACCAGAAGAGACAAGACCATGAAACGGGGAATCTGGCTGCCGGCGACGGCGGCCGCCTTGCTGCTCGCGGGCTGCGCGGCGCCGACCACGCCGCCGCTGTATCAGTGGACCGGCTATCAGCCGCAGGTGTACGAATACTTCAAGGGGCAGCAGGCGCCGCAGCAGCAGATCGACGCGCTCGAAAAAGCGCTGCAGGAGATCCGCGCGAAGGGCCATACGCCGCCGCCGGGTTTCCATGCGCATCTCGGGATGCTGTATGCGAGCGTCGGCAACGAGCAGCAGGCCGAGCAGGAACTGCAGGCCGAGAAGCAACTGTTCCCGGAATCCGCCGCGTATATGGATTTCCTGATGAAGAAGAAGGCCGGTGCATCGAAAGCCGCGAATGCGGCGGCCGCGGGCCAGACCGTTGCCGGTCAGAAGAACGCCGATTCGAATCCTGCCAAACAGTGACACGCCCGCCATGTTCAAGACACTTTCATTCAAGCTGCTGTTTGCGCTGTCGATCGCCGCGCTGCTGAGCGCGTGCGCGCAGCCGGTGCAACGTCCCGACTACACGGCGTTCAAGAAGAGCCAGCCGCGCTCGATCCTCGTGCTGCCGCCGGTCAACGAAACCACCGACGTCGGCGCGACTTACGGCGTGCTGTCGCAAATGACGCTGCCGCTCGCCGAGTCGGGCTACTACGTGGTGCCCGTCGCGGTGATGGACGAGACGTTCAAGCAGAACGGCCTGACGAACGCGACCGACATCCAGGCTACGTCGCCGGCGAAGCTGCGCGAGATCTTCGGCGCGGACGCTGCGCTGTATTCGAAGATCACGCAGTACGGCTCCGTCTACCAGCTGGTCGACAGCACGACGATCGTTTCCGCGTCGGCGAAGCTCGTCGACCTGAAGAACGGCGACGTGCTGTGGCAGGGCGAGGGCCGCGCGACCGGCAAGGAAGTCGGCAACAATATGAGCGTCAATGCGTTCGGCATCGTCGGGGCGCTCGTGCAGGCGGCCGTCAAGCAGGTCGCGCATTCGCTGACCGACGAAGCGCATGACGTGGCCGGGCTGACGAGCAGCCGGCTGTTGTCGGCCGGCCCGCCGAACGGGCTGCTGTACGGGCCGCGTTCGCCGAAGTACGGTACCGACTGACGCGCGGCGGCGCCACGCCAATCCTGCTGCCGGACCGAACGGCCGCTCGATACGAGCGGCCGTTCTGCTTCTGCGCGGCGATGCCGCGCGGCGCTCAATGCACGCCGAACGCATCCAGCAGCCGGTACCAGCTCATCGCGAGCACCAGCGCCGGCGTGCGCAGCGCCTCGCCGCCGGGGAAGTCGCGATGCCGGATCTTGTCGAACAGGTCGAAGCGGCTCGCCTGGCCGTCGATCGCCTCGGCGATCAGCTTGCCCGCGAGCGCGGTCGTGTTCACGCCGTGCCCCGAAAACCCCTGCGCGAAGTACGTGGTCGGCGTGATGCGGCCGAAATGCGGCGCACGGTTCATCGTGATGTCGACGAAACCGCCCCACGCATAGTCGACCTTCACGTCCGCGAGCTGCGGGAACGTCTTCAGCATGTCGGCGCGCATCGCCGCCGCGAGATCGCGCGGCTCGCGCGTCGAATAGCTGACCTTGCCGCCCCACACGAGCCGCGTGTCGGGCGCCGGCCGGAAATAGTCGAGCACGAAGCGGCTGTCGCAGATCGCCGCGCGGGCGGGCATCAGCGCGGCGGCGCGCGCTTCGCCGAGCGGCTCGGTCGCGATCACGTAGGTGCCGACCGGCATGATCTTCCTCGACAGCGCGGGCGCGAGCGTGCCGACGTAGGTGTTGCAGGCGAGCACGACGAAGCGCGCGCGCACGTTGCCGCCGCTCGTCTCGACGACGTGGCCGCCCGCCACGTCGCGCACGCGCGTCACGCAGCTGTCCTCGTGAATGCGCACACCCGTGTCGGTCGCCGCCCGCGCGAGGCCGAGTGTGTAATTGAGCGGATGAAGGTGGCCGCTGTCGGGGTCGTACAGGCCGCCGCAATAGCGCGCCGACTGCACGTAGTCGCCGAGTTCGTCGGCTTCGACGAAGTGGAAGCGGTCGTATCCGAAGCGCTTCGCGGCTTCGTCGCGCCAGCGTTTCAGCGCATCGGCGTCGCGCCCGGTGTTGGCCGCGGTCAGGTAGCCGGGCACCAGCGCGCAGTCGATGGCGTGTCGAGCGATGCGCGACTTCACGAGCGACAGCGTTTCGAGCCCCATGTCCCAGATCCGCTTCACGTCGCCTTCCGGCATGAACTGCGCGAACGTGTCGATGTCGCACGCGAAGCCGCCGATCAACTGGCCGCCGTTGCGGCCGCTCGCCGCCCATCCGACCCGCGACGCTTCGAGCACGGTCACCGAATGGCCGCGCTCGGCGAGGTTGAGCGCGGCGGACAGGCCCGTGAGGCCCGCGCCGATCACGCACACGTCGGCGTCGGTCGTGCCGGCGAGCGGCGCGTGGCGGGTCGTGTCGTTGGCGGTCGCCGCGTAGTACGACGCGACGTGCGGCTGGTTGGCGAATGTCTGCATGATCAGGAAAGCGGAGTGAAAGGGCTCAGAACAGCTCGCGCACGCGGTGGTACAGCATCCCGAGTTCGAGCGCGGGTTGCCGCCATGCATCGCCGCCGGGAAAGCGCCGGTGACGCAGGCGGGCGAACAGGTCGAACGCGCGCGTGTCGCCCGCGATCGCGCCGGCGACCGCGCGTCCGGCGATGCCGGTGAGCGCGACGCCGTGGCCGCTGAAGCCCTGGACGTAGAAGAAGTTCGGATCGATCGCGCCGAAATCCGGCGCGCGGTTGCGCGTGACGTCGACGAAGCCGCCCCACGCGTGGTCGACGCGCACGTCGCCGAGCTGCGGGAACACGCCGACCATGCGCTGCCGGATCGCTTCGGCGAGCGCCGCGGGCGACGCGCCGGCCGAATTCGCACGGCCGCCGAACAGCATCCGGTGGTCGGCCGACAGCCGGAAGTAGTCGAGGAAGAAGTTGTTGTCGCACACGGCTTCGCGTCGGGCGATCAGCGCGTCGGCGCGCGCGCGGCCGAGCGGCTCGGTCGCGATGATGTAGGACGCGATCGGCGCGATGCGCGCGGCGGTCGCGGCCGGCAGCACGCCACCGGGGCCCGCGTTGCAGCACGCCACGACGAAGCGGCAGCGTACTTCGCCGGATGGCGTGCGCACGACCGGCCGGGCGCCGCGCACGACGTCGAGCGCCGGCGTGTGTGCGTACAGCGCGACGCCTTCGCGGCGTGCGGCATCGGCAAGGCCGAGGCAGTACTTGAGCGGATGCAGGTGGCCCGACAGCGGATCGTGCACGCCGGCCAGATAGCGCGTCGATGCAATGCGCGCCTGGATCTCGCCGGTATCGAGCCACGCGAGCGACGGATGGCCCCAGCGCGACGTCGCGGCGTTCATCCACGCACGCAGGTCGTCGATGCGGCGCGGCTTCGTCGCGACCGTCAGGTAGCCGCGCGTGAAGTCGCAGTCGATCCCGTAGCGCGCGATGCGCTCGGCGATCAGCGCGACGCCGTCGAGCGACAGCGACCACGCGGCGCGCGCGCCATCGGCGCCGAGCTGCTGCTCGATCACCTCGTCTTTCGCGAAACCGGTGATCGCCTGGCCGCCGTTGCGGCCCGACGCGCCCCAGCCGGGCCGCTGCGCATCGATCACGGCGACGGACAGCCCGCGCGCGCGGCAGTCGAGCGCCGTCGACAGGCCCGCGAAACCGGCGCCGATCACGCAGACGTCGACGTCGATCGCATCCTCGAGGACCGGATCGTCGGCCAACGGCCGCGTGGCCGTTGCTTCGTAGTACGAGTCGCGCGCGAGCGCGTCGGCGCGGCGGGTGAAAGACTGCGTCATGAAACCGACTCCCTCGACAAGGCTGCACAGTGCGCGCAGCCACCCTGAAAACGGCGCGGGACGCCGTGCGTGCGGCACGGCGCCCCGCGCGTGCCGCATCAGAACGAATAGATGAACTGCGTCGCGAGCAGGTCGTTGGACTTGCCGTACGACCCGTCGTTGCGCAGGAACACCTTGTTGTTCGCCCAGTCGTGCCGGTATTCGACCTTCACGGTGATCTGCTGGGTCGGATAGAACAGCAGGTCGAGCGCGACGTCCTGGCGCACCGCGCCCTTGCACTCGAAGCCCAGGCCGCCGCCGGCCTTCGACTGCGCCAGGCAGTCCGCGTCGACGCCGAAGCCGTTGCTCGGGTCCATCCCGTTGCCGTTCAGCGCGATGCCGCCGCCGCCGCCGCCGTTCTTCGAGTTCGCGAGCAGGTCGTAGCGCAGCGTCACGCCCATGCGGCCGACTACCGGCGCGTTGAACTTGCGGTGCGCGAGCAGCGACAGCCCGTACCACTGCGCGAGCCCGCCGTTGAACGCCGCATGCTGCTGGCGGCCGTAGTCGACTTCGGCGTTGTACTGAATGTCGGCGAGCGTGTAGGTCGCGTCGAGTTCGCCGAAGAAGAACGAGCCGTACGCGCTTGGCGCCGCGCCGCCCGGACCATAGTTAGTGCCAATTTGCTGACCAGTCGTTGGATCTGTTACAGCAGCAGACGACAGCGTTTGCCGCCCGATGTTGAACGACCCACCGAGATCGAGCGCGCTCGACCACGTGTAGTCGGCGCGCGCGGTGAAGGTCGGCACCTTGTTGCTGGTGGTGATCGGGTCGCCGAGCGCATTGGTGCCCGTCTGCGTGACCGAACCGTAGGTGCGGTACTGCTCGTTGCCGAGGAAGAACTTCCACGCCCAGGCGCCCTTCGTGTAGTTCGCGCCGATACCGACGTAGCTGCCCGGATCGGAGAAATCGTACAGCAGGTTGTGCGTGAGCGTGAGCATCTGGTTCGACTGCTGCACTTCGTAGCCGCCGAAGCTCGGGATCAGGCCGGCGACCAGCGTCGTTTCCGCGGTGATCGGCACGTTGATCACTGCCGTGTTCAGCAGGTTGTCGGTGATCGAGCCGCGCGAGTTCTGCAGCAGCGTGATGCCGTTGCCGCGGTTCGGCATCAACGTGATCTCGGCCGACGGCGCCATCGGGCCGACGCCGAAGGTCTTCTTGATGTCGAGGTAGAGATCGCCGAACGTGCTGTTGAAGTAGTTGTACGCGTTCTCGTGGTTCGCGAACAGGAACGACGACGTACCGGCCGCGCGGTTGTAGATGTAGGTCGGATCGATGTAGCCGGTCACCGACAGGCCGGCGAGCGGGCCGGTGTTGGCCGCGTCGGTCAGCGAGTCGACCTTCAGCTGCTGGTTCGCGATCTGCTGCTTCATTTCGCTGACCTCGTCGTTGGTCAGCGTCGCGCGTGCGCGGCCGTAATCCGGCGAACCCGGGTCGGCGGCGACCGCGACGGCGTTGTCGCCGCCGGCCGCACCGCCGTTCACGCCGGACGCCGCGACGACACCCGCGCCGCCCGGCTTCGCGGCGAGCTGCGCCTGCATCGCCTTCATCTGTTTCTGCAGCGCCGCGACCTGCGCCTGCAGCGCCTTGATTTCGGCGGATGTCGAACCGGCCAGCGCGATGCCCGGCAACGCGCCGGCCACCAGCAGGCAGATCAGTTTCTTCTTCATTGCGGATTCTCCTAGTCGTGCGCCTGTCAAATCGGGATCGAATCGCGCGTCCCCCCCTGGGGCAGCGCGCCTTGCTTGTCTGCAGTGCTTGTTATCCTCGAAGCGGGAGACGAGCGGTCAAGCCGCCGCGAACGCGGCCTTCAAGTCGGCCATCCGGCGACGCTCGCGCGCGATCATCATCCGGTTCACGACGATCACGCCGATCGTCACGGCCGTGATGAACAGCGTCGCCAGTGCATTCATCTCCGGGTTCAGCCCCAGCCGCACGCGCGAGAACACCACCAGCGGCAGCGTCGTCGACCCCGGCCCGGACAGGAACGCCGACAGCACCAGATCGTCGATCGACAGCGTGAACGACAGCAGCCACCCCGACAGCAGCGCCTGCGAGATCAGCGGCAGCGTGACCACGAAGAACACCTTCAGCGGCGTGGCGCCGAGGTCGAGCGCGGCTTCCTCGAGCGACTTGTTCATCTCCTTCACGCGCGACTGCACGATGATCGCCACGTACGACACGCACAGCATCACGTGGCCGATCCAGATCGTCAGCATCCCGCGGCCCTTCGGCCAGCCGAACATCTGCTCGAGCGCGACGAACAGCAAGAGCAGCGAGATCCCCTGGATCACCTCGGGAATCACCAGCGGCGCGTTGATCATCCCCGTGTACAGCGTGAAGCCCTTGAAGCGGCCGAAGCGCGCGAGCACGAAGCCGGCCCACGTGCCGATCACGACCGACGCGGTGGCCGTCAGCAGGCCGATCTTCAGCGACAGCCACGCGGCCGTCAGCAGCTCGTCGTCGTCCAGCAGCGCCGCGTACCACTTCAGCGAGAAGCCGGACCACACCGTGACCAGCTTCGACTCGTTGAACGAGTACACGACGAGGCTGATGATCGGGATGTACAGGAACAGGAAGCCGAAGGCGAGAACGCCCGTCGACAGCGGTTTGCTCGGCTTGATCATTTCGCGTCTCCCAGTTCCTTGACCTGGTAGTACTGGAACAGCGCCATCGGCACGAGCAACAGCAGCACCATCGCGACCGTCACCGCGGACGCCATCGGCCAGTCCATGTTGTTGAAGAATTCATCCCACATCACGCGGCCGATCATCAGCGTGTCGGCGCCGCCGAGCAGCTCCGGGATCACGTACTCGCCCACCGCCGGGATGAACACCAGCAGGCTGCCGGCGATGATCCCGTTCTTCGACAGCGGCAGCGTGATGCGCGTGAACGCGACCCACGGCTTCGCGCCGAGGTCGTACGCGGCTTCGAGCAGCGTCAGGTCCATCTTCACGAGGTGCGCATAGAGCGGCATCACCATGAACGGCAGGTACGAATAGACCATGCCGATATAGACGCCCGCATCGCTGTGGTAGAGCCGCAGCGGCGTGTGGATGATGCCGAGCGCGATCAGCGTGTGGTTCAGCAGGCCGTCGTCCTTCAGGATGCCGATCCATGCGTACACGCGGATCAGGAACGACGTCCAGAACGGCAGCATCACGGCCATCATCAGCACGTTGCGGCGGTTCGGCTCCGAGCGCGCGATGTAGTACGCCATCGGATAGCCGATCAGCAAACACAGCACCGTCGACACGGCGGCCATCTTCAGCGAGCTGAGATAGGTCGCGATGTACAGGTCGTCCTGCAGCAGGAACGCGTAGTGCGACATCTGCAGCGCGAAGTGCACGACGCCGTCCTTGATCTCGACGAGCGACGTGTACGGCGGGATGCCCATCACCTGGTCGGCGAAGCTGATCTTCAGCACCAGCACGAACGGCAGCGCGAAGAACACGGCCAGCCACAGGAACGGCACGCCGATCGCGACGCCGCGGCCCGACGGCAGGAAGCGCGACAGCGCGGCGAAGCGGCCGCGGCGGGCATGACCCGCGCCGGTGCGCGCGGCGCCGGCCGACACCGGCGCGGAAGGAGTGGAAGCGGAGGTTCTCATCGTGGCGTCCTCACTGCGTCAGCACGACGCCGCTGGCCGGCGACCACGACACGAACACGTCGTCGTTCCACGCCGGCGCACCGTCGTTCATCAGGTGCGAGCTCGACAGGTTCGACACCACCGTCTTGCCGCTCGGCAGACGCACGTGGTACAGCGAATAGCTGCCCATGTACGCGATGTCGGTGACGACGCCGCGCGCCCAGTTGTGCTTCGAGCCCGGCTTCTCGCGCGATACGTGGATGCGCTCCGGGCGCACCGAGATGCCGACCGGCATCCCGAGCGGGCCGGTCACGCCGTGGCTCACGTACATGCGCGTTTCGAGGTCGTCGCTTTCGACGAAGATGTGATCGGGCTCGTCCTCGACCACGCGCCCCTCGAACAGGTTGGTCGAGCCGATGAATTCGGCGGAGAAGCGGCTGTTCGGGTATTCGTAGACTTCGCCGGGCGAGCCGATCTGCACGATCTTGCCCTCGCTCATCACCGCGAGGCGGCTCGCCATCGTCATCGCCTCTTCCTGGTCGTGCGTGACCATCACGCAGGTCACGTCGACCTTCTCGATGATGTTCACGAGTTCGAGCTGGGTCTTCTGGCGGATCTTCTTGTCGAGCGCGGACATCGGCTCGTCGAGCAGCAGCAGCTTCGGGCGCTTCACCAGCGAGCGGGCCAGCGCGACGCGCTGCTGCTGGCCGCCGGACAGCTGGTGCGGCTTGCGCTTCGCATACTTGCTCATCTGCACGAGCGCGAGCGCGTCGGCCACGCGTTCCTTGATCTCGTTTTTCGGCGTGCCTTCCTGTTTCAGGCCGAACGCGACGTTCGATTCGACCGTCATGTGCGGGAACAGCGCGTACGACTGGAACATCATGTTGACCGGGCGGCGGTACGGCGGCAGCGACGCGAGGTCCTCGCCGTCGACGAAGATCTTGCCGGAGGTGGCCGTTTCCAGCCCGGCGAGCATGCGCAGCAGCGTGGACTTGCCGCAGCCCGAGCTGCCGAGCAGCGCGAACAGCTCGTTCTTCGCGATCGTCAGGTTCACGTTGTCGACGGCCGTGCTGTCGCCGAATTTCTTCACGACGTTTTCGATGCGCACGAACGCGTCGTTTTGCGTACGGGGCGCGGCGGCCGGTTGGGTCTGGCGTGCAGCAGCGGAAGAGGGTATCGATTGCATGGGAGTCACCATTCGTTCTTCACGGATTGCAGGCGTGAGCGTCCCCGCGCGAGGCGCGCAACGCGACTCGCGAGCAACGGCTCGTGCCGGATGGAACAGGGCGCGCGGCGCGCGCGAGCGGACGGAGGTCCGCGAATTTCAGGCGGGCAGGCGTACCGCGATGCCTGCGCCGCCGTGATGCATGGCGATCAGTGGCCCGTCTTCAACTGGGCCCACAGACGGTTCTCGAGGCGCAGGATGTCGGCCGGCATCGGCTTCATCAGCACCATCTTCTTCAGCACGTCTTCAGGCGGATAGACGGTCGGGTCCTGCGCGACGGCCGGCGTGACGAATTGATGCGCGGCCTTGTTCGCGGTCGGGTAGAACACCGTGTTGGTGATCGCCGCGTTGACCTTCGGATCGGAAATGTAGTTGATCCACTTCAGCGCGCTCTCGGGATGCGGCGCATCCTTCGGGATCACCATCACGTCGAACCACAGCAGGCCGCCTTCCTTCGGATTCGAGAACTTGATGTCGTACGAACGCTTCGCTTCCGCCGAGCGACGGTGCGCGATGCCGACGTCGCCGGACCAGCCGAGCACGACGCACACGTCGTTGTTCGCGAGGTCGTTGATGTAGCCGGACGAGTTGAACTGGGTGATGTACGGGCGGACTTTCTTCAGGACTTCGAATGCGGCCTGGTAGTCGCCGGGGTTCTTGCTGTTCGGGTCCTTGCCCATGTATTGCAGCGTGGCGGCGAACACGTCGACGGCCTGGTCGAGGAACGACACGCCGCAGCTCTTCAGCTTCTCCATGTTGGCCGGGTCGAACACCAGCGCCCAGCTGTCGACCGGCGCCTTGTCGCCGAGCGCCTTCTTCACCGCCTGCGCGTTGTAGCCGATGCCGTCGGTGCCGTACGCCCAGGGCACGCCGTACTGGTTGCCCGGATCGGCATCCGAGATCATCTTCATCAGCAGCGGGTCGAGGTTCGCGAGGTTCGGAATCTTCGACTTGTCGAGCTTCTGGTACACGCCGGCCTGGATCTGCTTGGCCATGTAGTTCGAGGTCGGCACGACGATGTCGTAGCCCGAACTGCCGGCGAGCAGCTTCGCCTGGAGCGTGTCGTCGCTGTCGTAGTTGTCGTACTTGACGTGAATACCCGTCTGCTTCTGGAAGTTCGGGATCGTGTCCGGCGCGATGTAGTCGGACCAGTTGTAGACGTTCAGCTCGTCGGCATGCGCCGACGGGCTGGCGACCGACGTGAGCGCGGCCGCGGCGGCGAGGGCGGCGACGGAACAGGCTTGGCGAAGAATGCAGGCACGCATGGTGGAATTCCCTTGAGTGATGGCGGCGTGCGGCGCCCGCCGCACGCCTGTAGGCAAAACCGTTACGAAACGCCCAGTTGCCGGGCGGTGGCATCGACGGCCTTCTTCGCCTTCGACACGAGTTCATCGATTTCCTGGCGCGAGATCACGAGCGGCGGCGACAGCAGCATCCGGTCGCCGGTCGCGCGCATGATCAGGTTGCCGTTGAAGCAGAAGTCGCGGCAGATCGTGCCGACGTCGCCGCCGTTCGCGAAGCGGCGGCGTTCGGCCGGCGCTTCGGCCAGTTGCAGGCTCGCGACCATCCCGTGGCCGTGCACTTCGCCGACGATCGGATGACGCGCGAAGGTTTCGCGCATCAGCGCCTGGAAGTACGGGCCGGTGTCGGTCTTCACCCGCTCGACGATCCCCTCGTCGCGCAGCAGCTTCAGGTTCGCGACCGCGACGGCCGCCGCCACCGGGTGCCCCGAGTACGTGAGGCCGTGATTGAATTCGCCGTTGTCGATGATCGGGCGCGCGACGCGCTCGTGAATGCCGACCGCACCCATCGGCACGTAGCCCGACGTCAGGCCCTTCGCCATCGTGATCAGGTCCGGCTCGAAGCCGAAATGCTGATGCGCGAACCATTCGCCGGTGCGCCCGAAGCCGCCGATCACTTCGTCGGCGACCAGCAGGATGTCGTACTTGCGGCAGATCCGCTGGATCTCCGGCCAGTACGTCGACGGCGGGAAGATCACGCCGCCCGCGCCCTGGAACGGCTCGCCGATGAATGCCGCGACGTTCTCCGCGCCGAGTTCGAGAATCTTCGCTTCGAGCTGCTGCGCGCGTGCGAGGCCGAACGCTTCAGGCGTTTCGCCGGCTGCCGCTTCGCCGAAGAAATACGGCTGGTCGATGTGCACGATGTGCTCGACCTTCGACGGCATCTGCTCGTGCATGTAGCCCATCCCGCCGAGCGTGCCGCCCGCGATCGTCGAACCGTGGTAACCGTTCTTGCGCGAGATCACGACCTTCTTCTGCGGCTTGCCCTGCACGCGCCAGTACTGATGCACGAGACGCAGCACGGTGTCGTTGCCTTCCGAGCCGCTGTTGCAATAGAAGAAGTGGTTGAAGCCGGCGGGCGTGACTTCCGCGAGCATCGCGGAAAGCTCGATCACCGGCGGATGCGTGGTCTTGAAGAACGTGTTGTAGAACGGCAGTTCCTGGATCTGGCGATACGCGGCGTCGGCGAGCTCCTTGCGGCCGTAGCCGACGTTCACGCACCACAGGCCGGCCATCCCGTCGATCACCTTGTTGCCGTCCGAGTCCCACAGATAGACGCCGTCGGCCTTCACGATCACGCGGCTGCCGGCGCGGTTGAGCGCGCCCATGTCGGAGAACGGGTGAATGTGGTGCGCGGCGTCGAGCGCGCGGTATTCGGCGGTCGTGCGCGCCTGCGTCGCGCGCGGCGCGGCGGCCGCGGCGCTCGGCGCGGCCGGCTGGACCCAGGCAGATTCGTTGCGGTAAGTCATGTTTCCTCCGTGATTCCGTATGCGGTTGGCACGCTTACACGTGCAGCAGCAGATGGCGGCGTTCCCACGAGCTGATCACGCGGAAGAACGCTTCGTATTCGGTTTCCTTCAGCGCGAAATACGCCTTGAGGAACTTGGGCCCGAGGATCTCGCCGAGCGGCTCGCACGCGGCCATCAGCGTCAGCCCTTCCTCGAGGTTGCGCGGCAGCTGGTACGGCAGGCTGTAGCCGTCGCTCACCAGCGGCTCGGTCGGCTCCAGGCGCTGCGTCATGCCGAGATAGCCGGCCGCCAGCGTCGCCGCAAGCGCGAGGTACGGATTGCAGTCGACACCGGGGATGCGGTTTTCGATGCGGCGCGCGGCCGGGCCCGAATGCGGAATGCGGAACCCCACCGTGCGGTTGTCGTAGCCCCACTGCACGTTGATCGGCGCGGCCATGAAGCGCGACAGGCGGCGGTACGAATTGATGTACGGCGCGAAGATCGGCATCAGCGCCGGCGTGTACTTCTGCAGCCCCGCGAGGTAGTTGTAGAACATCGACGTCGCGCCGCCGGTCTCCGGCGACGTGAACAGGTTCTGGCCCGTTTCCTCGTCGACGATGCTCTGGTGCACGTGCATCGCCGAGCCCGGTTCGTCTTCCATCGGCTTGGCCATGAACGTCGCGTACATGTTGTGACGCAGCGCGGCCTCGCGCACCGTGCGCTTGAACAGGAACACCTGGTCGGCCAGCGACAGCGCGTCGCCGTGCATGAAGTTGATCTCCATCTGCGCGGCGCCGACTTCGTGGATCAGCGTGTCGATGTCGAGGTTCTGCGCTTCGCAGTATTCGTAGATGTCCTCGAACAGCGGATCGAATTCGTTGACGGCTTCGATCGAATACGACTGGCGGCCTGTTTCAGGGCGGCCCGTGCGACCGACCGGCGGGCGCAGCGGCAGGTCGGGGTCCTTGTTCATGTCGACCAGATAGAACTCGAGCTCCGGCGCCACGACCGGTTTCCAGCCCTTCGCCTTGTACAGGTCGAGCACGCGGCGCAGCACGTAGCGCGGCGAGATCTCGACCGGCGAGCCGTCGAAGTGCACGCAATCGTGGATCACCTGCGCGGTCGGGTCCACGGCCCACGGGATCAGGCGGATCGTCGACGTGTCGGGCACGCACACCATGTCGGGGTCGGTCACGCCGGTGAGCGAGCCGTCTTCCGGATAGTCGCCGGTGACGGTCTGCACCATCACGGCTTGCGGCAGGCGCATCGATTCGCCGGACGTGAACTTGTTGCGCGGCGTGATCTTGCCGCGCGCGATGCCGGCCATGTCGGGAATGATCGCTTCGATTTCGGTGATCCGGTGCTGCTTCAGAAAGTCTTCGATGTCTTGCATGTCTGTTCTCGTTGTCTGGTGGGCGCGCTCAGGCGAGCGCGGCGGCGGCCATGGCGCGCGTGCGGGCGGCGCGGCGGGCGCGGCAGGCATCGCCGAACGCGCGGAAGATCGCGCTCGACAGCGGGTCCTGCGCATGCCGCCATTCCGGATGCCACTGCACGGCCAGCGCGAAAGCCGGCGCGTCGACGACGCTCACGGCCTCGATCAACCCATCCGGCGCGACCGCCTCGATGGCGAGGCCGGAGCCGAGCTGCGCGATGCCCTGCTTGTGCAGCGAGTTCACGTGCACTTCGTCGCGGCCGCCGGCGAGCGCATGCAGCTTGCCGCCGGGCGTCAGGCGCACGACGTGCGCGGGGCCGTATTGCGTGTCCATCGGCGCGTCGTCGTCCTCGCGGTGATCGGCGAAGCCGGGCACTTCATGCACGCGCTGGTGCAGCGTGCCGCCGCAGACGACGTTCAACTCCTGGAAGCCGCGGCACACGGCAAGCACGGGCACGCCGGCGACGATGGCCGCGCGCAGCAGCGGCAGCGCCGTCGCGTCGCGCGCCGGGTCGTGCTTCGTGCCCGGTGCGCTCGGTTCGCCGCCATAGAGATGCGGCTCGACGTTCGAGTAGCTGCCGGTAAACAGCAGCCCGTCGACCGCGTCGAGCACGTCGGCGCTCGACTGGCGCTCGCCGAGGGCCGGCAGCACCATCGCGAGCGCATGCGCGCCGTCGACGATCGCGGCGACGTACTTGTCGCCGACCGTATGCGACGCGTGTGCGCCGATCTGGGTGAGGTCGGCGGTGATACCGACGAGAGGTTTCCTTTCCATGACGTCTTCAGTAATCCGTAGGGACGTGACGTGCACCGAGCCGGATGCGGCAAAACGCAGGCGCGACACGACCCCGCAGCCGGGCGCAAGGCGCACGGCCGCTGGTGAATGGGCGCAACGGGATGGCGTGGCGATCCGCGCTGCGCGCGACGGTCAGGCCGTCGTTCGTTTCATCGCGATCCGCGACGCGCAACGTATGCGCGAACGCGTGCCGTCACCGCACGGACGATGCGGTTGGCGAATCGACAGAAAAAACGAACGACGTGAAGAAAGGAGAGGCGCTACGGCAGCAGCGACGCCACTTCGTCGGTATCGACGGCGACGAATGCGCGTGCGGAAACGGCGTTGTGGCGCCGAACGGAACGACGGGACAGGATGGTGTAGATCGACAGGTGAAGCAGGCGAGGACTATGCCAGCCGCAACTGCCGTCGGAAGCGGGAACGGCGCTGCGCAAACTTCGCACATCGCCTCGATCCCACCTCACCAGAGGGCCACGGACTCTCACGATTACACTCGACTGGTTTGTTGAAAGTATTGAACACCCGATCGTTTCGACGCGCTGGGCGTTTAAAATAATCAAGGTGCCGGCCCCGCATCATTTACATTCGGGGGCACCGAATTGTTGCGTTGCGATAACGCTTTTCGATGCCTGTGAAAGCCTGATGACGCTGACCTGAGAGCCAGCATATACGAGCCAATAACGGCGTCAAATGTTTTTTTAAGGTCCTGCATCAGGGCTTTCCCGAGCGTGAAAACAAAAGATTCATAAAAGGAATAATCGACACGGTGTCCATTATTTCGAACGCCTTTCAGGGTTTTCCCCGCTGATGTGCGGCATAAAGTGATTAGAATATTCAACGGCAGTCCACCGCGTCGTTTCACTTTGTCATCGCACTTATCGTGTCCGAAACCGAATCGATGTCCACCGAAGTCGCCGAGCGCCTGCGTTTCGTGCGCAACAAGCATGGCCTGTCGCAGCGCGAACTCGCGAAGCGCGCCGGCGTCACCAACGGCACGATCTCGCTGATCGAACAGGGCCGCGTGAGCCCGTCGGTCGGCTCGCTGAAGAAGCTGCTGGAATGCATCCCGATGAGTCTCGCGGAATTCTTCACGTTCGAGCTCGTCGAATCGCGCGCGGTCGTGTCGCGTCGCGACGAGATGCCGAACCTCGGCAACGAGTCGCTCGCGTTTCATCTGGTCGGTGCGAACGTGAAGGATCGCAACATGTGCATCCTGCGCGAGATCTACCAGCCGCTGGCCGACACGGGGCCCGAGATGCTGGTGCACGCGGGGCACGAGGGCGGCGTCGTCGTGTCGGGCCGGCTCGAGCTGACAGTCGATAGTGCGACGTGGCTGCTCGACCCCGGAGACGGCTACTACTTCGAGAGCCGTTTGCCGCATCGTTTTCGCAATCCCAGCGCGGAACTGATCTGCGAGGTCGTCTCGGCCAATTCGCCGGCGACCTTCTGACCGCGCGTCACCGCATTCGCTGCAGGCCGGCAGCGTGCCACGCGCACGGCGTGCCGCATCGCGAATGCCACAACATTGAGGCATCCTGATGAACAAGTTGACTTTGGCTGACTGGCAACACAAGGCGGCGTCGCTCGAGATCGAAGGGCGCGCATTCATCGACGGCGCGTCGCGCGACGCGCACGGCGGCAAGACGTTCGACTGCGTGAGCCCGATCGACGGCCGCGTGCTGGCGAAGGTCGCCGACTGCGGCGAAGCGGACGTGAACGCGGCCGTCGCGGCTGCCCGCCGCGCGTTCGACGCGGGTGTGTGGGCCGGCTTGAATCCGCGCGAGCGCAAGGCCGTGCTGCTGCGCTGGGCCGCGCTGATGCGCGCGCATCTCGACGAACTGTCGCTGCTCGAGACGCTCGACGCGGGCAAGCCGATCGGTGACACGACGACGGTCGACGTGCCGGGCGCCGCGTACTGCGTCGAATGGTTTGCGGAAGCGATCGACAAGGTCGGCGGCGAGGTCGCGCCGGCCGATCATCATCTCGTCGGTCTCGTCACGCGCGAGCCGGTCGGCGTGGTGGCCGCCGTCGTGCCGTGGAACTTCCCGATCCTGATGGCCGCATGGAAATTCGGCCCCGCGCTCGCGGCCGGCAACAGCGTCGTGCTGAAGCCGTCGGAGAAATCGCCGCTGACCGCGATCCGCGTCGCGCAGCTCGCGTTCGAAGCCGGCATTCCGGCCGGCGTATTCAACGTCGTGCCGGGCGCGGGCGAACCGGGCAAGCTGCTCGCGCTGCATCGCGACGTCGACTGCATCGCGTTCACGGGCTCGACGGCGGTCGGCAAGCTGATCATGCAGTACGCCGCGCAGTCGAACCTGAAGCGCGCGTGGCTCGAGCTCGGCGGCAAGTCGCCGAACATCGTGCTGCCCGATTGCCCCGATCTCGACCGCGCGGCGCAGACGGCGGCCGGCGCGATCTTCTACAACATGGGCGAGATGTGCACGGCCGGCTCGCGGCTGCTCGTGCATCGCGACATCAAGGACGCGTTCATCGAGAAGCTCGTCGCGGCCGCCCGCGCGTACGTGCCGGGCAATCCGCTCGATCCGTCGGTATCGATGGGCGCGATCGTCGACGGCATCCAGCTCGAGCGCGTGCTGGGTTACATCGAAGCGGGGCGCGGCGAAGGCCGGCTCGTCACGGGCGGTGCGCGCGTGAACGCGGAAACGGGCGGCTTCTACGTGGAGCCGACGGTGTTCGAGGTGAAGCCCGATGCGAAGATCGCGCGCGAGGAAATCTTCGGGCCCGTGCTGTCGGTGATCGTGTTCGACGACGTCGACGAAGCCGTGCGGATCGCGAACGACACCGAATACGGGCTGGCCGCGGCCGTGTGGACGTCGAACCTGACGACCGCGCACGACGTGTCGCGCCGGCTGCGTGCGGGCACCGTGTGGGTGAACTGCTATGACGAGGGCGGCGACATGAACTTCCCGTTCGGCGGCTACAAGCAGTCGGGCAACGGCCGCGACAAGTCGCTGCATGCGCTCGAGAAGTACACCGAACTGAAGTCGACGCTGATCCGGCTGCGCTGACGCGCTACCGGGGCGGGGGCGGGCGCGTCGCCGTGCGGCGCCGCGCCCGCGGCCTTCGGTGCGCGTTACGCGGCGCGCAACGCGGGATGGAAGCCTGCGGCCTCGATGATCGACTGCACGCGCTCGGCGCCTTGCGCCGAGTCGACCTTGACGATCTTCGCCGCGACGTCGATGTCGAGCTTCGCGGCGGGGTCGGCGGCCGTCACCGCGCGCGTGATGGCGTTGGCGCAGCCGCCGCAGGTCATGTCCTGGACTTCGAATTCCATCGTGTTCTCCCGGGTTGATGGTTGACGAATAGGTTCAGCATGAAGCTTGCCATGGTGGGAAGGTCAAGCGCTGCATGCGGCGACGTGCATCGCATCAGCCATTTGTAATGCTGAGGTCTGACGAATAGCCATTCGCGTGCGCGCGTCAGTCCGAATTTTTCCCGATTGACGATCGCCCATTATCGGCGAAATCCGGCGGAGCCTTGCGTGGCAACGGGCGTGCGGGATCGACTGCCCACGATCTCCCTGAGCGGAGTAAGGGTACTCCGAGGTGAAAATGCGAATCGATCTTAGTATCGATTCCCTTCGATATTTCAAACCATTTCAAATCATTACGCACATGACCCGTTTCGCTATCGGTTTCGCACTGGCCCTGCTGGGCGCCTCGGCAACGTCCGCCTTCGCTGCCGACGACGTCGTCAATCTGACGTTGAAGGACCACAAGTTCTCGCCCGATGGCGTGACGATTCCCGCTGGCAAGAAGGTGAAATTCGTCGTGAAGAACCTCGACGCGACGCCCGCAGAATTCGAAAGCGACGACTTCAAGGCCGAGAAGGTCGTGCCGGCCGGCAAGTCGGTCGAGATCCTGGTCGGGCCGCTGAAGGCGGGGACCTACGAGTTCCACGACGAGTATCACGAAGCGCAGTCGAAGACGCACCTGACCGTCAAGTAAGCCGATACCGACATGCTGTCTACCGCCCTGATCGTCTTTCGTGAAGTGCTCGAGGCCGCGCTGGTGGTCTCGATCGTGATGGCCGCCACGAAGGGCGTGCCGCGGCGCGGCTGGTGGGTGGGCGGCGGGCTGGTCGGCGGCGTGGTCGGCGCCGGCCTGATCGCGGCGTTCGCCGACGTGATCTCGCAATGGGCTTCGGGCATGGGCCAGGAAGTCTTCAACGCGGGCGTGATGTTCGTCGCGACGCTGATGCTCGCGTGGCATTGCATCTGGATGAGCCGGCACGGCCGCGAAATGGCGCTGCACATGGGCGAGGTCGGCCGGGCGGTCGCCGCCGGCAGCCGGCCGCTGACCGGGCTCGCGATCGTGGTCGGCGTCGCGGTATTGCGCGAGGGCTCCGAGGCCGTGCTGTTCCTGTACGGGATCGCGGCGGGCGATCCGGGCCAGACGCCGCAGATGATCGTCGGCGGGCTGCTCGGCGTGCTCGGCGGGGCGGGGCTCGGCTACGCGATGTATGCGGGCCTGCTGCAGATTCCGTTGAAGCGCCTGTTCTCCGTCACCAACGCGCTGATCGTGCTGCTCGCCGCGGGCATGGCGAGCCAGTGCGTCGGCTTCCTGCTGGCGGCCGGCCTCGTGCCGTCGTGGGGCGATGCGGTCTGGGACACGTCGTGGCTGCTCAAGGAATCGAGCATCGTCGGCAAGGCGCTGCATACGCTGATCGGCTATACCGCGCGGCCGGCGGGCATCCAGATCGCCGCGTACGTCGCGACGCTCGTGGCGATCGTCGTGCTGACACGGCTCGTCGGCCGGCCGCAGCAGACGGTGAGGCCGCCGCACGCCGCTGCGTGAGTGTTGCCGGGTTTCCGGGTTCGAATGAAAGAAGGGGCGTCATGGACGCCCCTTCTTTCATTTGCGGTGCGCGACGCGCCTGCGCTCGGTCAGCTGTGGTTGTCGATCCACGCGCGTGCCCATTCGAGCCCGGCATCGCGCGCGTCGTCTTCGGTGTCGAACACGCCGAGCACGCCCGACGCCTCGACGAGCCGGTTGTTCTGCGTGATCGTGCCGCTCGCCGCGAAGCGCTCGGGCTGCATGATCTCGTCCTGCTGCAGGATCGCGTGGCCCCAGATCTGGTAGCCGTGGTAGGTCTGCGCTTCCATTATCGAGTCACCTCCGCGGAGCGGCCGTGCGTGCCGACCTGCAGCACGTTGCCGTCCGGCGTGTATTGACGCGGGATGTCGGAGAAGGTGAGCGCGCGCGTCGCGTCCGGTGCGGCCGGCTGCATCACCGTGAGACGCCCGGGCGCGGGTTGCGCGACGGGGCGCGGGGCGGCACGGGTTTCGGTCGCGGTGGCGGCCGGGCGGTGCGAGCCCGCTTTCACGGCCTGCGCGACGCGGCGCTTGGGCGGTTTCGCGGCGGCTTTCGGCGTGGCGCTCGCGTGCTTCTCCGCGCTCTTGCCGGTGCGCGCGTCGGCGCCCGGATGGGCAGTCGGCGTACGGGCATCCGGCGTACGCGCTGCCGGCTGCCTTGCCTCGGGCGGGTTCCAGACCTCGACATAGTGCTCGGCGGCCCAGCCCGTCGACGCGAACGTCAGCGCCAGCAATCCGCATCCAAACAGTCTTACCATTGTCTCTCCGTCATATTCGTTGCGGCGCGTCCGGTCGGGGCCGTGCAGGGGCATTCGGGGAAGCCGGCTCAGGAGAACACCTCGAGCCCGTGTTTCTCGACGATCTGGAGCATGCGCGCGGCGATGCCGCTCGGCCGCTTGTCGCCCTGTTCCCATTGGCGGATCGTCGACGTCGTCGTGTTCAGGTAGAGCGCGAACACGCTCTGGCTGACGTTGACCGACTTGCGGATGCGGGCGATCGCTTCCGGATCGAACTGCGGCGCGGCTTCGATGCAGAGATCGTCGTATTCCCGCATCGTCTTCTTGTCGATCAGTTGCGCACGATACAGGCCGGACGCGGCGCTGTGGATCGCCTCCGTCGCATCGCTCTTGAATCGACTCTTAGCCATTGCAAATCTCCACAAGCTCTTTCAGTGCGACCAGCGTCGCGATGTCGCCGTCGGTGTGTCGACCTACGTCCGCGGCGAGCTTTCTGAACGCGCGCAGTTCGCATGCGTCGATGTCGTCGCGGTCGCATTTCGCGAACAGGAACACGAACACCCACGTGTGCCCGACCTTGCCCAGCACGATCCCGCGCTGCCGATTGCCGTCGAGGCGCTTTTTCCAGACGTTGCCGCCGAGATCGACGCCCTGGCCGCGGACCAGTTCCCGCACCGCGCGGCAGAGCTCGCCATCGGCGATTCCCGCTTTCCCGGCTGCCTTGTGAAACCACTTCGTCTTGAAGACGCGTCGTACGGAAGCAGACATGTCGAGCCGGTCGAGTTAGCACAGGGTTATATACCACTACGTGGTACATATTTCTACCTGGCCAAACGGACTGCCTCACATCCGCAAGCGGTCAGGAGGGCCCGGCGAGGGGCCCTCCCGTCGCCGCGTATTACTCCACCGTCACCGATTTCGCGAGGTTGCGCGGCTTGTCGACGTCGGTGCCGCGCGCACACGCGGTGTGATACGCGAGCAGCTGCAGCGGCACGACGTGCAGGATCGGCGACAGTTGCCCGTAGTGCTCCGGCATCCGGATCACGTGCAGGCCGTCGTCGTTGACGATCTGCGTGTCGGCATCGGCGAACACGTACAGCTCGCCGCCGCGCGCACGCACTTCCTGCATGTTCGACTTCAGCTTTTCGAGCAGCGTGTCGTTCGGCGCGACCGTGACGACCGGCATCGCTTCCGTGACGAGCGCGAGCGGCCCGTGCTTCAGTTCGCCGGCCGGATAGGCCTCGGCGTGGATGTACGAGATTTCCTTCAGCTTCAACGCGCCTTCGAGCGCGATCGGGTAATGCAGCCCGCGGCCGAGGAACAGCGCGTTTTCCTTGCGCGCGAATTCCTCCGACCACGCGATGATCTGCGGCTCGAGCGCGAGCACGCTGTTCAGCGCGGCCGGCAGGTGGCGCAGCTCCTTCAGGAACTGCGCTTCCTGCGCGGCATCGACGTGCCCGCGCAGCTTGCCGAGCGTCGCGGCCAGCACGAACAGCGCGACGAGCTGGGTCGTGAACGCCTTCGTCGATGCGACGCCGATCTCGGTGCCCGCGTGCGTCAGGAACTGCATTTCGGTCAGGCGCACCATCGCGCTCGTCGCGACGTTGCAGACCGCGAGCGTGTGCGTGTGGCCGAGCGACTGCGCATGCTTGAGCGCGGCCAGCGTATCGGCCGTCTCGCCCGACTGCGAGATCACCAGCACGAGCTGGCGCGGGTTCGGCACCGACTCGCGATAGCGGTATTCGCTGGCGATCTCGACCTGGGTCGGGATCTTCGCGATCGATTCGAGCCAGTACTTCGCGGTGAGGCCCGAGTAGTAGCTCGTGCCGCACGCGAGGATCAGCAGGCTGTCGATGTTCGCGAACGCGGCGGGCGCGGCGTCGCCGAACAGCGTCGCGTCGAAGGCTTCCGTCTGCGGCACCGTGTCGCCGATCGCGCGCGGCTGCTCGAAGATTTCCTTCTGCATGAAGTGGCGATAGGGGCCGAGCTCGACCGCGCCGCCGTATGCGCTGACCACGCGGATTTCGCGCTGCACGGTGGCGCCGTGGCGATCGACGATCGTCACGCCGTCGAGCGACAGCTCGCACACGTCGCCTTCCTCGAGGAACGTGAAGCGGTCGGTGCTGCCCGCGAGCGCGAGCGCATCGGACGCGAGGAAGTTCTCGCCGTCGCCGTGACCGACGACGAGCGGCGAACCCTGGCGCGCGCCGACGACGGTGTGCGGCTGGTCCTTGTGGATTACCGCGATCGCATACGCGCCGTGCAACTGCTGCACGGCTTCGCGCACCGCGTCGAACAGGTTGCCGCGGTACAGGCTGTGCACGAGGTGCGCGATCACTTCGGTGTCGGTCTGCGACACGAATTCGTAGCCCTTCGCGCGCAGCGCGTCGCGCAGCGGCTCGAAGTTCTCGATGATGCCGTTGTGCACGAGCGCGAGCGCGTTCGACGAGAAGATCGGGTGCGCGTTGTGCGTGACGGGCGCGCCGTGGGTGGCCCAGCGCGTGTGCGCGACGCCCGTCGTGCCTTCGAGGTGCGTGTCGCGCACCTGCGTGTCGAGATCGGCGACGCGCGCGACGCTGCGCGCGCGCTTCGGTGCGCCCGGCTCGAGCACGGCGACGCCGCACGAGTCGTAGCCACGGTATTCGAGGCGCCGCAATCCTTCGATCAGCACCGGAACGATATTACGCTGCGCAACTGCGCCGACAATGCCGCACATGAATGGTCAATCCTGTCAGTCGAAGCGGGCGCCGCGTGGGCGCCCGCAAAAGGTTCAGCTCTTCTTCTTGACCGGGCGGACGTAGCCGCTCTTCGCGGTCTGCGTCTTCTCGTTCAACGCGAGGACGCCTTCGGCGACGTCCTTCCAGATCGTCGTGCCGGCGGCGATCGTCACGCCGCGGCCGACGCGCACGGGCGCGACGAGCTGCGTGTCGGAGCCGACGAACACGTCGTCCTCGATCACGGTGCGGAACTTGTTCGCGCCGTCGTAGTTGCAGGTGATCGTGCCCGCGCCGATGTTCACGCGCGCGCCGATGTCGGCGTCGCCGATGTACGTGAGGTGGTTCGCTTTCGAGCCGTGGCCGATCACCGCGTTCTTCACCTCGACGAAGTTGCCGACGTGCGCTTCGTCCGCGAGCTGCGCGCCGGGGCGCAGCCGCGCGTACGGGCCGATCACGGTGTGCGCGCCGAGTTCGGCGCCGTCGATGTGCGTGAACGCGTCGATGCGCGTGCCCGCGCCGACCGACGCGTTGCGGATCACGCAGTTCGCGCCGATCGTCACGTTGTCGGCGAGCGTCACGTTGCCTTCGAACACGCAGTTCACGTCGATCGACACGTCGCGGCCGCAGCGCAGCGTGCCGCGCACGTCGACGCGCGCCGGATCGGCGAGCGTGACGCCGTCGACGAGCAGCGCGTCGGCGACGTTGCGCTGGTGAATGCGCTCGAGCTCCGCGAGCTGCGCCTTGCTGTTCACGCCGAGCGTTTCCCATTCGTCGTCGGGCTGCGACGTGACGACCTCGAAGCCGGCCTCGATCGCGAGTTCGACGACGTCGGTCAGGTAGTACTCGCCCTGCGCGTTTTCGTTCTTCAGCGCGCCGAGCCACATCGACAGCTGCGCCGTCGGCGTGACGATGATGCCGGTGTTGATCTCGGCGATCTTCAGCTCTTCCGGCGACGCATCCTTCTGCTCGACGATGCGCGTGACGAAGCCGGACGCGTCGCGCACGATGCGGCCGTAGCCGGTCGGGTCGTCGAGCGTGACGGTGAGGATGCCGTAGCGGCCGTCGCGCGCGGCATCGACGAGACGCTGCAGCGTCGACGCACGGGTGAGCGGCACGTCGCCGTACAGCACGAGCGTCGGCTGGGCGGGATCGAGGAGCGGCAGCGCCTGGCGCACCGCGTGGCCGGTGCCGAGCTGTTCTGCCTGCACCGCGAACTGGACGTCGGGTGCGGCGACCGCAGCCTGAACCTGCTCGGCGCCGTGGCCGACGACGACGACGAGCCGGGACGGCTGCAGCGTGCGCGCGGTGTCGATGACGTGGGAGAGGAGCGGCCTGCCGGCCAGCGGGTGAAGCACTTTCGGCAGCGCGGAACGCATGCGCTTGCCGGTGCCTGCCGCCAAAATCACGATATTCATGGCGCGCGCGTGGGTCAGAGTTCGAAGCCGTCCATTTTAGCATGCGGCCCTTGTCGCTCCGGGCCTGTCGCAGCGGGGCGACAACGCCGAAACGAGGCCGCCGGCCCCGGTTTCGGCGGGTGTTCCGGCCCTGCTTACAGGTCGTCGAACTGGACGATCGAGATCGGTTGGGCGGCGCCCGGCGCCGCCGCGTCGTCACCCGATGCGCACGGTTCCTCGTCGAACGCGATGTCGCCTTGCGGATCGGCTTCACCCGTCGCGCGCAGCGACTGGAACGGGTACAGCGTCGTGTCCATCAGGTGCGACGGCACGACCTTCGCGAGCGCGTTGAACATGTTGTCGACGCGGCCCGGGAAGCGTTTGTCCCATTCGCGGATCAGCGCCTTCATTTCCGCGCGCTTCAGGTTCGGCTGGCTGCCGCACAGGTTGCACGGGATGATCGGGAATTCGCGCAGCTCCGCGTATTTCTCGAGATCGGTTTCCTTCACGTACGCGAGCGGGCGGATCACGATGTTCTTGCCGTCGTCCGACTGCAGCTTCGGCGGCATTCCCTTCAGCTTGCCGCCGTAGAACATGTTCAGCAGCAGCGTCTGCACGATGTCGTCGCGGTGATGGCCGAGCGCGATCTTGGTCGCGCCGAGCTCGCCGGCCACGCGGTACAGGATGCCGCGGCGCAGCCGCGAGCACAGCGAGCAGGTCGTCTTGCCTTCCGGCACGAGCCGCTTGACGATGCTGTAGGTGTCCTGGTTCTCGATGTGGAACGGCACGCCGACCTGCTTCAGGTATTCGGGCAGCACGTGCTCGGGGAAGCCCGGCTGCTTCTGGTCGAGGTTCACCGCGACGATGTCGAAGTCGATCGGCGCGCGCTCGCGCAGGCGCAGCAGCACGTCGAGCATCGCGTAACTGTCCTTGCCGCCCGACAGGCACACCATCACCTTGTCGCCCTGCTCGATCATGTTGTAGTCGCCGATCGCCTGGCCGACCTGGCGCACGATCCGCTTGAACAGCTTGTTGTTCTCGTACGCTTCCTTCTGCTCGCGGCGTGTCAGCGCGGGGCGGCCGGCCGGCGCGGCGGCGTCGTCCAGCGTGGCAGCGTCGGCCGCCGTGTCGTTCATGTGGGGGGCGTTCATTGGCGCTCCTCGTCCTTGATGCGAAAGACTTCGACGCCGACGGCGTCGCAGTCCGGATAGGCGTCCGGTTTCTCGGTACGGACACGTACCGCGCGCACGGTGTCGTGCGCCAGCAGGTGCGCGGCGATCGAATCGCACAGCGTTTCCTGCAGGTGGATGTGGCCGCGCGCCAGGCTCTGCGCGACGCTCTGCTTCATCAGGTCGTAGTCGACGACTTCATGCAGCCGGTCGTCGACGGGGGTGGACAGCGCGAGCGGCACGAACAGGTCGATGTTGATGACGACGCGTTGCTCGCCGCGCTTCTCGTGTTCGAAGGCCCCGATGTTGATGTGCACCTCGTAGTCGCGCAGGTAGAGCCTGCGGCAATCCGCGAGGCGGGGGTGCAGGAGAGCGGAAAACATGGTCGTCCCAGTCAAATTGGCGTGCGCGCACGCAAAGCGGCGCGGGCGGCGGCGCTCAGGCCGCGCCCGCGCGGTTCATTCATTCGGGCCGGCGGCGGGCGGCACCAGGTGCTCGCCGCCGTCGACGGTCAGCGTCGCGCCCGTCACGCCGGGCGCGCTCGCGAGATAGCAGGCGGCCGCCGCGATGTCGTCCGCGTGCGGCGCGTGGCCGCGCACGAGCGCCGCGACCCGCACCTTCGGTGCGAGCGCCAGCGCGAGCGCGGACGTCGCGCGGTTCAACGCGGCCTGCATCAGCGCGTGCGACAGCTGCGCCGGTGCCGGGTGAAACAGGGCCTGATCCAGCACGTGGATCGCGCACGCGCGCAGCGTTTCGTCGTCGCGTGCGGCGTCGGGCGTCGCATCGGCGAGCGCGCGGGCCAGCGCGAGCGGCGCCGTCACGTTGCGGGCGAGCGCGGCGGCGAGCGACGCGCCGTCCACCGTGTGCGCGTCGTCGGCGCCGGCGCTGGCGCTGACGAACACCGCGCACGCGGGCCGGCCGAGCGCTTCGCCGCACGCGGCGACGAGGGCCGCGGCATCGGCTTCCAGGGCCGGATCGGCGTCGAGCACGGCCGCGCGGCGGCCCAGCGCCGCGACTTCGGCGACGAGCGCGTCGGCGGCCGCGCGCGGCGCGCCATGGCTGCGCTGCAGCGCGACGTCCCAGCCGCGGCGGGCGAAGCCCGTCGCGAGCGCACGGCCGATCGACGCGGCGTCGGCCGCGCTGCCCAGGGCGCCCGTGACGAGCACCACGCGTGGGGTATCGGCTGAAACGGTCATTTACAATGCCGGGATGAACCCGAAAGCTCACGAACCCGCTAGTTTACCTGCTCCCGGCCCTGACGCGCTCGCGCAGTCCGAAACCCTCGCCGCGCAACTGCGCGACGAGATCGCGGCGGCCGGCGGCTGGCTGTCGTTCGACCGCTTCATGGAACGCGCGCTGTATGCGCCGGGCCTCGGCTATTACAGCGGCGGCGCGCGCAAGTTCGGCCGCCGCGCCGACGACGGCAGCGACTTCGTCACCGCGCCCGAGCTGTCGCCGCTGTTCGCGCAGACGCTCGCGCAACCGGTGGCCGAGGCGCTCGCGGCGAGCGGCACGCGCCGCGTGATGGAATTCGGCGCCGGCACCGGCAAGCTCGCGGCCGGGCTGCTCGCGGCGCTCGACGCGCTCGGCGCCGAACTCGACGAATACCTGATCGTCGACCTGTCCGGCGAACTGCGCGAACGGCAGCGCGACACGATCGAAGCCGCGGTGCCAGCGCTGGCCGCGAAGGTGCGCTGGCTCGACGCGCTGCCCGAGCGGTTCGACGGCGTCGTGGTCGGCAACGAAGTGCTCGATGCGATGCCGGTGCGCCTCTTCGCGAAGGCGGATGGCGCGTGGCGCGAGCGCGGCGTCGCGCTCGACGCGCGGCACGCGTTCGTGTTCGACGACCGGCCGATCGGCGCGGCCGGCCTGCCGGCGGTGCTCGCGGCGCTGGACGTCGGCGACGGCTACCTGACCGAAACGCACGAGGCCGCGCTCGCGTTCACGCGCACCGTCTGCACGATGCTCGGCCGCGGCGCGGTGCTGCTCATCGACTACGGGTTTCCCGCGCACGAGTACTACCATCCGCAGCGCGACCGCGGCACGCTGATGTGCCACTACCGTCACCACGCGCACGACGATCCGTTCGTCTACCCGGGCCTGCAGGACCTCACCGCGCACGTCGAATTCACCGGCATCTACGAGGCGGCGGTCGCCACCGGCGTCGACTTGCTCGGCTACACGTCGCAGGCGCGCTTCCTGTTGAACGCGGGCATCACCGACGCGCTGGCCGCGATCGATCCGTCCGACGTCCGCGCGTTCCTGCCGGCCGCGAACGCGGTGCAGAAGCTGATCTCGGAAGCCGAGATGGGCGAGCTGTTCAAGGTGATCGCGTTTTCGCGCGGGATCGACGGCACGCTCGACGCGTTCGCGCGCGGCGACCGCTCGCACGCGCTCTGACGGGCCAGGGCCTGTTTTCATATGGAACGCACATGCTCCGCTGGCTATTGACGACGTTCATCGCGGTGATGATCCTGACGCGCTGCTGGCCGTGGCTCGGCAAGCTCGGCATCGGGCGGATGCCGGGCGACGTCACGCTGACGCTCGGCGGGCGGCGCTACCCGTTCCCGTTCATGTCGACGCTGGTGCTGACGATGCTGGTCTCGATGGTGGCGCGGCTGCTCTGAGCCGAAGACGGCGCGGCCGGGCCGCGGCGCGCGCATGACAGTTCGCGCGTTACAGCTCGATTTCGCCGAGGATCCGGTGCGCAAGCGCCTTCGCCTCCTCGAACGCTTCTTCCTCGCTCGAACTCGTCGTGTGAACGTCGTAGCGCATGTTCTCCGTCTCGTCGCCGTCGTCCCGCGCGAGGATCACGTAGCCCTGAAACTCGCCGTTGTCCGCGCGGTGCGTATGCGCCTTGGCCGTATAGATGCCTTTGGTGAACGTGTTCGTGTCCATCGTGCTCTCCCGCGAAAAGGACACTTCATCGTAGCACTGCGGCGCAACATGTACAGCGCCGCTTATCGGTGACCGATCGGCGATCGGCCACCGTACTGCCGGCGTCGTTCCTTCAACGTCCCTTCATCCTTCGAGCAGCGCGACGACCTCGTCGAGCGTCGGCGCGTGCGCGCCCGTGTGCCGGCACGCGGCGGCGCCGGCCGTCACCGCGAACGCGAGATGCTCGCGCCAGCCGCGCTGCGGCGCGGCCATCAGGCTGAACAGCAGGCCGCCGATCGACGCGTCGCCCGCGCCGACGGTGTCGGCCACCTCCACGCGCGGCGGGCTGGCTTCGTGCACGTCGCCGTCGGCGTAGAGCGTCGCGGCTTGCGCGCCGCGCGTGACGAGTACGGCCGCCCGCGGGTTCAGCGCGCGCACCGCCGCGATCGCGTCGGGTCCGTCGTCGCCGAACAGATGGCGCAGGTCTTCGTCGGACACCTTGATCAGGTCGGCGAGGGCGGCCATCTTCTCCAGCGTCGGCCGGTACGCGGCCGTCATCAGGTTCCGCACGTTCGGATCGAAGCTGATCTTCACGCCGCGCGCGTGCAGGTCGGCCGCGAGCGCGGCCAGCGTGCCCGCGAGCGGTTCGCGCACGAGACTGATGCAGCCGAAATGCGCCCATTGCACGTGCTCGGTCCAGCCGGCCGGCAGCCGCGCCGGGTCGAACGCGAGATCCGCGCTCGCTTCGCCGATGAAGAAGTACGCGGGCGGGCGCGTCTCGTGGACGATCGCGAGCAGCGGCGGCCGCGCGACCCGTTGCAGGAAGCGCAGGTCGAGGCCGGCCGCTTCGCTCGTGTGCCACAGCACGTCGGAGAAGCAGTCTTCGCCGATCGAGCCGGCGAGCGCGCTCGGCACGCCGAGCCGCGCGACCGCGCGCGCGACGTTCCAGCCGGCGCCGCCCGGCACCGACGTCCACTGTGCGTCGCCCGCGCGCACCATGTCGGTCAGGATGTCGCCCGCCGACACGAAAGCCGGAAACGTGCCGCCGCTCATTGCGTCGGCTCGCTGCGTTGCGCGCGCGCGAGGGTCGCGAGCACGTCGTAGCAGGCGCCCATCGTGTGATAGTCGGTCTTGCCGGCCGGGCTCTTCTCGTCGCTGTACTTGCGGTTGTCGCAGGTGAGGATCCGGTACCACGCGCCGTAGCGGTGATCGACGAAATGCGCCCAGCTGTAGCGCCAGATCTCGTCGTACCAGTCCCAGAAGCGTTCGCTGCCGGTGCGCGCGCCGAGCATCGCGGCCGCCGCGAAGGTTTCCGCCTGCACCCAGAAATACTTGTTGTGGTCGCAGATCGTGAAGTCGGGGCCGAAGCCGTAGCAGAGGCCGCCGTGATCGGCGTCCCACGCGTGCGTGAGCGCCGCGTCGAACAGCTCGGCCGCGCGCGGCGCGAGCCAGTCGAGCGGGCGGTGCCGCTCGAGGATCAGCAGCAGCTTCGCCCATTCGGTCTGGTGCCCGGGCTGGAAGCCCCACGGCCGGAAGATGTTCGAGCTGTCTTCCTTGTTGTAGTCCCAGTCGACCGACCAGTCCGCATGGTAGTGCTCCCACACGAGGCCGCCCGACAGCGCGGCCTGGCGCTGCGTGATGTGCGAGGCGAGCTTTTCCGCGCGATCGAGATACGTGAGGTGGCCGGTCGCCTCGTAGGCGGCGAGCAGCGCTTCCGTCATGTGCATGTTCGCGTTCTGGCCGCGATACGAAGACACGATCCAGTTCGGCGTCGCGTCGTCCGCGTAGAGGCCCGCGGCCGCATCCCAGAAGCGATGCTCGGCGAGCTCGTAGGTGGCCGCGATCAGCGGGCGCGCTTCGTCGATGCCGGCCATCGTCGCGTGCGCGGCCGCGAGCAGCACGAACGCGAGCCCGTAGCAGTGGCGCGTGCCGTCGAGCGTCGCGCGCTTGCCGCCGTCGCGCCAGTCGAGTTCCCAGTCGTAGCCCTGCAGCGCTTCGTCCCAGTGCGCGTCGCGCAGGAAGCGCAGCCCGTGGCGCGCGTAGTCCAGGTGGCGCGGATCGCCGAAGTGGCGGTACGCCATCGCGTAGTTGAAGACGAACCGGCAGGTGCTGACGAGGTGGCGCGACGTGCGGTTGTAGATGCTGCCGTCGTCGCGGAAGTAATGGTAGAAGCCGCCGGTCGGGTCGAATGCGTTGGTCGCGTAGAAGCGCAGCGTGTCTTCGATGTGCGACAGCAGGAACGACGGATCGCGGAAGCTCGCGACGAACGGTACGGCGGGCGTGTGGGCGGCCGGCGCGGCCGTGCAGGGTTGGACCGGGGGCATGTTCATGATTCGGTGGCCGTTACGGTATCGAGTGCCGGGGAGCCGGCGGGCTGGCTGCTGGCCCGCACGATCAGCTCGACGGGCAGGGAAATCTCGGTGCGCTCGGGCGCGTCGGCGAGCAGCAGCTCGACGCCGCGGCGGCCGAGCGCTTCCTTGTCGACCGCGAGCGTCGTGAGCGGCGGGTTCGCGTGCGCGGCGGCCGGGATGTCGTCGAAGCCGACGATCGCGATGTCGTCCGCAATCCGCAGGCCGCGCGCGATGCACACGCGCTGCGCGGCCAGCGCGGCCGCGTCGTTGTATGCGAACACGGCTTCGGGCCGCGGGCCGGGCGCGTCGAGCAGTTGCTCCATCGCACGCGCCGCGCCCGTGTCCGGGTCGAGCCCCGCGTCGATCGTCACTTCGTACGCGGGATCGAACAGCCGCCCGGCTTCGAAGAACGCGCGCCGGTAGCCGATCGCGCGCTGCGCGATGCTGTAGTGCGCGGCCGAGCCGCCGATGAAGGCGATCCGCGAGCGGCCGGTGGCGAGCAGGTGGCGCATCGCGAGCGCCGCGCCCGTCGCGTTGTCGATGTTGACCGAGCGCAGCCCGGGCGCCCACAGGTCGATCAGCACGAGCGGCCGGCCGGTGGCGGCGAGCGCCTCGATCGTCTCGGGCTCGATGAAGCCGGCGACCGCGATCGCGTCGGGCGCGTGCGGGCGCATCTGGCGCAGCACGTCGTCGTTCGGGCCGACCGTGAGCAGCGTCGGCACGATGCCGCGTTCGCGGCACGCGTCCTCCACGCCGTGCAGCACGTGCGAGAAGAACGGGCTCGCGGGAAAGCGGTTGTGCTGGCGGTGCAGCAGGAAGGTGAGCCGGCGGATGCGCGGCCGCAGCTGGGCGGGATCGTAGCCGAGCTGCTGGGCGATCCCGACGATGCGCGCACGCGTGGCTTCGGACAGGCCGGGCTGGTTTTTCAGCGCGCGGGAGACGGTGCCGATCGAGACCTCTGCCGCCCGCGCCACATCGCGAATGGTCG
>NZ_JACFYV010000209.1:0-11589 GCF_016759955.1 Burkholderia sp. KCJ3K979 | reverse complement strand
GGTGTCCGGCTCCCGCCGATCCGGACGCCAGGGGCGCGGTCGCGTGGCCGCTGTCGCCGGCAACAGTATGGAGGTCGCGGCGAACCGGCCGCGCACGCCGCCGGTTCAACCGCCCGGCGAGTCCCGGCACTGCCGCGCGGCGCATGAGTGCGTCGCATCCCGCTCAACGCACGAGCGCCGCCACGAAGTCTCGATACGTCCGCAGCGGGCGGCCGAGGATCGCGGTCAGCCGCTCGACGTCGCCGGCCTCCGGCACCATCCCGTCGCTGACGTAGCGCTCGGCCATCAGACGCATTTCGTACGCCATCCATTTCGGCATGAATTTCGCGAAATTGTCTTCGAACGGCGTCGGATCGTCGCCGCCATAGGCAACCGGGCGGCCGAGCGTGTCCGACCAGATCGACGCCAGTTGCGGGCCGGTCAGCGTGTCGGGCCCGACGAGGTTGATGGTCTCGACCGGCAGCGTGGCCGGCGCATCGTTGCGGCGGATCAACTCGATCGCCGCGACTTCCGCGATGTCGCGCGCATCGACCATCGCGACGCCCTTGCCGCCGATCGGGATCGGGTACACGCCGTGTCCGACGATCACGTCCTTGACCATCGACTCGTTGTCCATGAAATACGCGGGCCGCAGGATCGTCGCGCTGAAGCCCATTTGCTCGATCATCCGCTCCGCGCCGGATTTCACCGCGAAGTGCGGCACGTTCACGAAGCGGTCGGCGTGCAGCACCGACAGATAGACGACGCGCTCGATCCCCGCTTCGCGGGCCAGGTTCAGCGCGATCAGCGCCTGCGTGAATTCGTCGCCCGCCACGCCGTTGAGCAGGAACAGCGTGCGCACGCCGGAGAAGGCCGCCCGCAGCGCGTCGACGTCGAGCATGTCGCCCTGCGCGACGGTCACGGCCGCCGGAAAATCGGCCTTGGCCGGATCGCGCACCAGCACGCGCACGTCGGCGCCGCGATCGACGAGTTGACGGACGAGCTGGCGGCCGATACGGCCGGTGGCGCCGGTAACGAGAATGGTCATGATGTTCACTCCTGAGGTAATGGTCGGGTTGACTGCCTACCTAAGTTAAGTGATCCACACACGATCCGGAAGGTGTGATAAATAGACGTGTCGTCTCGCTGATGGAACACATGGACCTGCTCGCTCTCGCCGATTTCAACCTCGTCGCCCGCCATGGCAGCTTCGGGGAGGCCGCGCGGGTCGCGGATCGCCCGAAGGCGACGCTGTCGCGCCGCGTCGCGGAACTGGAGAACAGTCTGTCGCTGCGCCTGTTCGAGCGCGGCTCGCGCGGCGTGAAGCTCACGCAGGAAGGGCGCGCGCTCTACGAGCGGACGGGCGCTCTGCTCGCGGAGCTGGCCGACAGCGCGTCGGCGATTGCAGCGGGGAGCGAGCGGCCGCGCGGCCGGCTGCGCATCAGCGCACCGATGCTGTTTTCCCAGTTCGCGATGGGGCGGCTGGTGGCGACGTTCGCGCTGCGATACCCGGACGTCCGGCTGGAGGTGACGACGGAAGACCGGCCCGTCGACATGATCGACGAAGGGTACGACCTCGTGATCCGCGTGAACCCGGACCCCGACGAGAGCCTGATCGGGCGCGTGATCCTGCGCGACCGGCTGGTCGTCGTCGCGAAGCCCGGGCTGGCGCGGCCCGGCGGCGACGCGCCCACACCGGCGCCGGCCGTGGTGCGCGGCGCGAACGACACCCGCACCGGATGGGAGGTCACGGGGCCGGACGGGACGGCGCGCATCCCGGTCGAACCGGTGGCACGGCTGTCGTCGCTGAGCATGGTGCGCGATACGGTCCGCCTCGGCCTGGGCGCCGCATGTCTGCCGATCTCGCTCGTGAGCCGCGATCTGGCCGCCGGCACGCTCGTCAGTTGGGGCGACGTACCGGCGTCCGATATCGCGCTGTGGGCGCTGTATCCATCCAGGCGATTATTGAGCGCACGCGTGTCCGCGTTTCTCGATCACCTGAAGGACGCGTTTCCGTCAGGTGAGCCGGAAGAACTGGCCGCGTATATCGAACCCGGGCAGTGAAACGGCCACGGCGGCGCGCACCGCGATGTCCCGAGCGGGAGGCCGTCGCGATCGGCAGGGGCGCATGCCACACCGCCCGTCCCGATCGAACCGCGGTTTTCACACCGCGTCCGGCTGCGCGCAACACACGCGGTTCCTGCCTTCGCGCTTCGCGCGGTAGAGCGCCATGTCCGCCTGGTGCGACAGCGCGAGCATGGACGCGTGCCGCGCGCGCCGACCGGTCGCACAGCCGATGCTGACGGTGAAAGGCGGCACGGTTTCCGCAAACCCGACGAGCCGGTTGCCTTCGACTTCCCGGCGAATCGCTTCGGCGACCTGCGCGGCGCCGTTTTCGTCCGTATCCGGCAACACCGCGACGAATTCCTCGCCGCCGTAGCGTGCGGCGAGGTCGCCGCGCCGCCGCGTATGCGCGCGGATGCATTCGGCGAGAAAACGCAGCGCGGTGTCGCCCTGCGCGTGCCCGTGCTGGTCGTTGTACTGCTTGAAGTGATCGGCGTCGATGAACAGCACCGACAGGCTGCCGCCGCTGCCGCGCTGCAGCCGCTCCCATTCGTCGGCCAGTGCGGTATCGAGTGCGCGACGATTGCGCAATCCGGTCAACGGATCGGTACGCGTGAGATCGGTCAGCAGCGTCTGCTTGCGGAAGTTGTCGCGCAACGCGAAGGCCAGCAGCCAGACCACCGCGCAGAACGACGCGCCGATCACGGACGCCGACACGCCGACCGTCCACGACAGGCGCCGGATGCCGGCCAGCACGTCGTTTTCGGCCGGCGCGACGACCGCGATCAGCGGGGTGCCCGGTATCCGCTGGTAGGTGTACAGCCGCACGATGCCGTCGATGCTCGAACGCGCGGGATAGAAGCCCGATTCGCTGTTCACCATCCGGTGGAAGGATTTCGAGCGGCGCAGGAGGTTCATCTGGCCGTCGTTCAACGACGGGTTTCTCGCGAGGATCGTGCCGTCCGCGCGCACGATCGCGCTGACGCCGTTCGGCCCGACATCGAGGCGGGACAGCAACTGCTCGAAGTAAGCGAGATCGACGGCGACGACCGCGATCCCGTCGAACGTATGATCCGGCCGCTCGATGCGCCGCGACAGCGCGATGGACTCCTTGCCGCCGCGCGAGCGTGCGCGATAGGGTTGGGAGACGTAGAGCCCGACGTTGTCCGCATCGCGATGAACCTTGAAGTAGTCGCGATCGGCGAAGTCCCAGCGATGGGTCGTGCTGCAGCACCCGTCAATGAGGCGGCCGCGCCGGTCGGTCACGCCCATGCCGGTCATGTATTGCGCCGCGGTGCGCTCGAACAGCAGGTCGTGCCGCAACCCGACGTCCATCCGCTGCACCGCCGGCTTGCCGAGATCGGCGGCCAGCGCGACCAGCGCGTTGTTCGACGTTTCGACCGTCCTCGCGATCTGACTCGCCAGAACGGCCGCGACGTTGCGCGACGTCTCATGCGCGTGCTCGATGACTTCGCTGCGCGCGACCCACAGCGTCACCGCGCTGATCGCGAGCGCCGCGAGCGACATCAGCGTGCCCAACGCGCCGACGACGAACGGGTGGCGTCCGGCCCAGTCGGCGATTTTCTCGATCGAAGTGAATGCGGGCATGCTCGCGCTCGTTTTGAGATGCCGGCTGCACTTGCGCCGGCGCGGGTCCAGTCAGGGTTAACGGCACGGTTAACGAAAAATCGAGGCCGACATGGCCGCTCATCGACCGCCCGTCGACGACATCGGCCGGACGCGGCGACGCAAACGTGTGCGGCCATGCGGCGATACGGCCCGCTCGCTGTCCGGACCCGCGCGGGTCGCTTTCGATTGATAACAACACTGCATCAATCGTTCCGAAAATCGCACTTATCGTTTGATCGATACCGCGCCAACATGCCGGAAAACGACAATCGACCAGCCCCTCCCGCGTATTCCAGGATTTTCAGGAGACACCCAGATGCACCCCTCGTCCAGCCTTCCGGCCGAACGCTCGAAGGCCGCCGCGATCTTTCGCGTCACGGCCGGCAACTTTCTCGAGCAGTTCGACTTCTTCCTGTTCGGCTTCTACGCCACGCAGATCGCCAGCGTCTTCTTCCCCGCGCAAAGCGAATTCGCATCGTTGATGATGACCTTCGCCGTGTTCGGCGCCGGCTTCCTGATGCGTCCGCTCGGCGCGATCGTGCTGGGCGCGTACATCGACGAGGTCGGCCGCCGCAAGGGCCTGATCGTCACACTGTCGATCATGGCGAGCGGCACCATCCTGATCGCGTTCGTGCCGGGCTACGCGACGATCGGGCTGCTGGCGCCCGTGCTCGTGCTGATCGGCCGGCTGCTGCAGGGCTTCTCCGCGGGCGCCGAGCTGGGCGGCGTGTCGGTCTATCTCGCCGAGTTGGCGACGCCGGGCCGCAAGGGCTTCTTCACGAGCTGGCAATCGGCGAGCCAGCAGGTGGCGATCGTCATCGCGGCGGCCCTCGGCTTCGCGCTCAATCAGTGGCTGAGCGCCTCGCAGATCGCCGCGTGGGGATGGCGCGTGCCGTTCTTCGTCGGCTGCATGATCGTGCCGTTCATCTTCATGCTGCGCCGCAACCTGGAGGAAACCCAGGAGTTCAAGGCGCGCAAGCATCGTCCGGGCATGAAGGAGGTGTTCGGTACGCTGGTCCAGAACTGGGGCGTCGTGGTCGCCGGCATGATGCTGGTCGCGATGACCACCACGAGCTTCTACCTGATCACCGTCTACGCGCCGACCTTCGGCAAGACCGTGCTGCATCTGAGCACCGCCGACAGCCTGCTCGTCACGCTCTGCGTCGGCGTGTCGAACTTCGTGTGGCTGCCGATCGGCGGGGCGCTGTCCGACCGGATCGGCCGCCGGCCGCTGCTGGTCGGCATGACGATGCTCACCGTCGTGACCGCCTACCCGGCGCTGTCGTTCCTCGCGCATGCGCCGTCGTTCGCCAACATGCTGATCGTGCTGCTCTGGCTGTCGTTCATGTACGGCATGTACAACGGCGCGATGGTCGTCGCGCTCACCGAAGTGATGCCGGTGCAGGTGCGCGTCGCGGGCTTCTCGCTCGCGTACAGCCTCGCGACGGCCGTGTTCGGCGGCTTCACGCCGGCCATCTCGACCGGGCTCATTCACATGACGGGCGACAAGGCCGCACCGGGCTACTGGATGAGCTTCGCCGCGGTGTGCGCGCTGCTCGCGACGTTCGCGCTCTATCGTCGCCGTGCCGCGACGTTGACGCCGGCGCATTGAGGTCCGGCCCGGCCGGAACGTTCATCCCCACCCACGTATTCGCACGACCCCGACCATGAGAAATCTGTTCCTGAAATGCTGCGCGACCGCGCTCGTCGCCACCGCGGCGGTGGCGGCCAACGTACAGGCCGCCGAACTGCACGTGATGAGCTCGGGCGGTTTCACCGCCGCCTACAAGGTGCTCGGCCCGCGGTTCGCGTCCACCACGGGCAATACGCTCGCGACCGCGCTCGGCCCGTCGATGGGCAAGTCGCCCGAAGCGATTCCGAACCGGCTCGCGCGCGGCGAGCCCGCCGACGCCGTGATCATGGTCGGCTACGCGCTGGACGATCTGATCAAGCAGGGCAAGGTCATCCCCGATTCCCGCGTCGATCTGGCCGACTCGCGCATCGGCATGGTCGTGCGCGACGGCGCGGCCAAGCCCGACATCAGCACCCCCGAAGGGCTCAAGCAGGTGCTGCTGCACGCGAAATCGATCGCCTACTCGGACAGCGCGAGCGGCGTGTACATCGAACGTGAGCTGTTCAGGAAGCTCGGGATCGAGGAGCAGGTGAAGTCGAAGGCGAAGATGATTCCGCGGATTCCGGTGGCGTCGGTCGTCGCGAACGGCGACTACGAAATCGGCTTCCAGCAGGTCAGCGAGTTGCTGCCCGTCAAGGGGGCGACTTTCGTCGGCAAGATTCCCGAATCGCTGCAGTCCGTCACGCGCTTCGCCGCCGGCATCCCGGTCGGCGCCCAGCATCCGAAGGAAGCGAAGGCGCTGCTCGACTATCTCGCGTCGCCCGACGTGCAGGCCGACGTGAAATCGACTGGCCTGGATTCCGTTTCCGCGCATTGAACCCGAGCGACGGGCGGGCGCGTATCAGACCGTCTTCCCGTCGCCGTCACCGCCGTCTGCCACGGCATCGTCTTGATCGGCCCCGTTCGTCGACGCCGGCCCGGCCGCCGCGAGCCGCTGCGCGAGACGCGCACGATCGCACGCCCCTTCCCACGACGACACGAAGATCACCGCGCACGCGTTGCTGATCACGCTGGTCAGCGCGCGCGCCTCCGACATGAAGCGATCGATGCCGACCAGCAGCGCGACCCCGGCGACGGGCAGGTCGGGCATCACGGCGAGCGTCGCGACCAGCGCGACGAGCCCGCTGCCGGACACGCCGGCCGCGCCCTTGGACGTGACCAGCATGATCGCGAGCATCGTCGCGACCTGCGGCGCGGAAAGCGGGACGTCGCAGGCCTGCGCGATGAACAGCGCCGCGAGCGTCAGGTAGATCGCGGTCCCGTCCAGATTGAACGAATAGCCGGCCGGCAGCACGAGCCCGACGACGCCTTTGTCGCAGCCGAGCGCTTCCAGCTTGACGATCAGGCGCGGCAGGACCGGCTCCGTGGACGAGGTCGCGAGCACGATCAGCAACTCTTCGCGCAGGTAGCGCAACAGCCGCCACAGCGCGAAGCCGTGCAGTCGCGCGAGCGGGGCGAGCACCAGCGCGACGAACAGCGCGCAGGCCACGTAGAAGGACACCATCAGCTTCGCCAGCGAGCCGACCGAGCCGATGCCGAAGCGGCCCACCGTGAACGCCATCGCGCCGAATGCGCCGAGCGGCGCGAGCCGCATGATCATCGCGAGCACGCGAAAAACGACCTGGGCGATGCCGTCGATCAGCGCGAGCACGGGCCGCGCGGCGCGCGGATGCGCATTCAGCGAGAAGCCGAACAGCAGCGACAGCAGCAGCACCGGCAGCACTTCGCCGGTGGCGAATGCGCCGAGCATCGTGTCCGGAATCATGCCGAGCGCGAAGGTGACCAGGCTGCGCGGCTCCGCATGCTTCGCATACGGCGCGAGGATGCTCGCATCCAGATGATGGACGTCGATGTGCATGCCGGCGCCCGGTCGCAGCACGTAGGCGGTGACGAGCCCGAACGCGAGCGCGGCGGCCGTCAACAGATAGAACAGCGCGAGCGAACGCACGATCGTGCGGCCGATCGCCTGCCCGTTCGACAACGACGTGATGCCCGACACGATCGTGCAAAAGACGATCGGCGCGATGGTCATCTTCACGAGCGCGACGAATGCGTCGCTGAGCGGCTTGAGCATCGCGCCCGCCGCCGGCCACACGTGACCGATGCCGATGCCGAGGATCATCGCGAGCAGGACCTGCACGTAAAGCGATTTGAAGAGCCGGGCCGCCCTCACGATGCGGTCTTCCTTCGTTTCCGTTCCGTCGTCGTCATGCCGATGTGCCGTTGCCGGCGGCGTCGCCGCGCTTCGCGTCGACGATCATCCGGTGAAACGCCTCGGCGGCCGGCGTCAGCGAGCGCCCGCGCCGCTTGACGATGCCCACGCGCCGCTTCACGGCCGGCTCGACGAGCGGCACGCTCGTGAGGACAGGGTGGTCGTGGCCCGGCATCGCCATCGACGGCACCGCGGCGACGCCGAGCCCCGCCTCGATCAGCCCTAGCAGGGTCGTGACGTGGCGCGCCTCGCACACGCTCGGCGTGCGCGGCGCGACGGCCGCCAAGGCCTGGTCGAGCAGCAGGCGGTTACCGGACGTCTTGTCCACGGACACGTAGTCGTGCTCGTAAAGCTCGTTCCAGGTGACGCGCTTCTTGCGCGCGAGCGGGTGGTCGCGGCGGCAGGCGGCGACGAACCGCTCCTGGAGCAGCACCTTGAACTCGACCTCCGCCTCCTGGCTGCCGATGAAGCTCACGCCGAAATCCGCCTCGCCGCTGATGACGGCGCTCAGCACCTCGTTGGCGCCGGCGTCGAGCAGCTTCACCCGGATGCGCGGAAAGCGCTGATGATAGCGGGCGATGATGGGCGGCAGGAAGTAGTAGGCGACCGACGGCACGCAGGCGATCGTCACATGGCCCAGGCGGCTCGACGACACGTCGCGGATGCCGAGCAGCGCGGCGTCGAGATCGTCGAGCAGTTGTTCGGCGCTCTGCGCGAACACGCGGCCGACGGTGGTGAGCGCGACGCGGCGCGTGGTGCGCTCGAAGAGCCGCACGCCGAGCGCGTCCTCGAGCTTGTCGATCCGGCGGCTCAACGCAGGCTGCGAGAGGCTGACCGCTTCGGCGGCCTTGCGGAAACTGCCCGTTTCCACGACCGCGCGAAACGCCTGCAAGTCCGTCAAATCGAAATTGATGCCCACCGGTCACTCTCCGCTACTCAGATGCGCAGCATTTTGCATGATTCCGCCGGCGTCATGCATGTCGCGTCGCCAGTGCGGCGGCGTCGGCGTGGCTCGGTGTGCCTCCGGGCCGCCGGGATAGCGCGGGCCGCGCCGCGAATCGATCGTCCCGGTGCCGCTTCCTGATGTACCGTATCGCTTTTGGGCGGGCAGGGCTCCGGCACTGCCGCGCTGCCGCCAGCGCCGGCCAGCCGCGCGAGCCCGCTCTCTTCAACGGATTCCAGCATGCGCATTCCGCCGCTCAAGGCCATCATCGCGTTCGAAAGCGTCGCCCGGACCAAAAGCGTCAACCGAGCGGCGGAAGAGCTCGGCCTGACCGCGTCCGCCGTCAGTCACCAGCTCAGCAACCTCGAAGCGCAGATCGGTCAACCGCTGTTTCAGCGCTCGGGGCGCGGCCTCGTCCTCACGCCGACCGGCGAACGCTACCTGGCCGACGTCACCGGCTCGCTGGCCGACCTCAGCCGCGCGACCGAGCGCGCGTCGAGCCGCACCGAAGTCGACATCCTGCGCGTGCATTCGAGCCCGAGCTTCGGGCTGATGTGGTTGCTGCCGCGGCTGTCGTCGTTTCAGGAGGCGAACGGCGATATCCAGCTGAACCTCGCGTGCTCGTACGAAAACGTGTCGTTCTCGAACGGCTTCTACGATATCGACGTCCGGCACGGCTACGGCAACTGGGACAACCTCGAGGTGAAGACGGTGCGCGGCGAGTTCATCGCGCCGCTCGCGTCGCCGCGGTACCTCGAGCAACATCCGGTGCACGCGCCGGAAGACCTGCTCGCCCATCGTCTGATCTATTCCGAAACGCCGCTGGTCCAGTGGAAGCAGTGGTTCGGCCGCACCGGCGTGCCGCTGGCGGCGCAGAAAACCTTCGACTTCTCGTTCGACCGCTCGTACATGTCGCTCGAAACCGCCGCGCTCGGCCTCGGCATCGCGCTCGAAAGCCTGATGCTCGCGTCGGTGAAGATCCGTCAAGGGCTGCTGGTGCCGGTGTTCGGCGAGGCCCATGCGGTCGAAGTGGGCGCGCATCATCTCGTTTACCCGCGGCAGAACGCGGAATTGCCGCGCGTGAAGCGCTTCCTGGCGTGGATCGAGCGGGAAGTCGCCGCTCATCGGCAAGCGGGTTGACCGCGCCATCCAGCGGCACGCCCCGCGATATTGCGCTGCAGCACCGGCTACTCGCCGTCATCTGAAATTTTCTCAACTATGGCTGAGCGTTTCCGCGTTGATGCGGGTGCCGGGTGAGCCGACACTCCGGACAACACATCAACAAGGAGACAAGCGATGTTGCTCGACAACCGGATCATCATCGTGACCGGCGCCGCGTCGCCGCGCGGGATCGGCAAGGCCACGGCCCGCGCGCTGGCCGCGCACGGCGCACGCGTGGCGATCCTCGACCTGCGCCGCGACGACGCCGACGCGGCCGCCGCCGAACTCGGCGCCGGCCATCTCGGCCTCGCCTGCGACGTGACCGACCGCGACGCGTGCGCGGCGGCCGCCCGCGCGACGCTGGAGCACTTCGGCCGCATCGACGGCCTCGTGAACAACGCCGGCATCACGCAGCCGGTGCGCACGCTGGAGATCTCGGCCCGCGACTTCGATGCGATCGTCGACGTGAACCTGCGCGGCACGCTGTACATGTCGCAAGCGGTGCTGCCTGCGATGAAAGAGCAGCGCGGCGGCAGCATCGTCTGCATGTCGTCGGTCTCCGCGCAACGCGGCGGCGGCATTTTCGGCGGCCCGCACTACAGCGCCGCCAAGGCCGGCGTGCTCGGCCTCGCGAAGGCGATGGCGCGCGAATTCGGCGCCGACCGGGTCCGCGTCAATTCGATCACGCCCGGCCTGATCCAGACCGACATCACCGGCGACAAGCTGACGCCTGACATGCGCGAGGACATCATCAAGGGCATTCCGCTCGGCCGGCTCGGCGAGGCCGCCGACGTCGCGCATGCGTGCCTGTTCCTGCTGAGCGACCTGTCGAGCTACCTGACGGGCATCACGCTCGACGTCAACGGCGGGATGCTGATTCACTGAGAACGGCGCCGCCCGATGCGCGGCGCCGACCATCATGCACCCGGGACAACCCGGGGCCATGGCAGGAGACAAGGATGAGAGCAAAGTACCCCGCACCGCCCGTCGAGGGCGAGATGCTGCAACGGGATGACGCGTGGACGTTCGAAGCGGCGACCTACGCGAAGGTCGCGCGACGGCTGATCCCGTTCCTGATGTTGTGCTACCTCGGCGCGTATCTCGACCGCGTCAACGTCGGCTTCGCGAAACTGCAGATGCTCAACGACCTGCGTTTCAGCGAGACGGTCTACGGGATGGGCGCCGGCATCTTCTTCCTCGGCTATTTCCTGTTCGAGGTGCCGAGCAACCTGATCCTGCATCGCGTCGGCGCGCGCCGCTGGCTCGCGCGCATCATGCTGACCTGGGCGGTGATCTCGGCGAGCTTCGTGTTCGTCAAGTCGCCCGCCGCGTTCTACGTGCTGCGGTTTGCGCTCGGCGTCGCCGAAGCCGGCTTCGCGCCGGGCGTGATCCTGTACCTCACGTACTGGTTCCCGTCGGCGCGGCGCGCGAAGGCGCTGTCGCTGTTCTTCATGGCGATTCCGCTCGCCGGGATCATCGGCGGGCCGCTGTCGGGCGCGATCATGCATTCGCTGCACGGCGCGATGTCGATGGCCGGCTGGAAGTGGCTGTTCCTGCTCGAGGCGCTGCCGTCGTTCGTGCTGGGTTTCGCGATCCTGCTGTATCTCGACGACGGCATCGCCGGCGCGAAATGGCTGACCGACGCCGAAAAAGCCTTGCTCGCGCGCAACGTGTCGGCCGACGCCGCGCACACCACCGCCCACCTGTCGATTCGGACGTTCGTCGCGGACCGCCGGCTGTGGCTGATGGCAGCGATCTACTTCTGCGTGGTGCTCGGGCAGTATGGCCTCACGTTCTGGCTGCCGACGATCATTCGCAAGGCGGGCGTGGCTGATCCGCTGTGGGTCGGCCTGTTCACCGCGATTCCGTATGCGTGCGCGATCGTCGCGCTGCCGCTGATCGGCATCAGCGCGGATCGTCGCCGCGAGCGCCGCTTCCATCTCGCGGTGCCGATGCTGGTCGCCGCGG